>JAGRGP010000152.1 GCA_020445415.1 Gammaproteobacteria bacterium
AAGCAGCCAAATGGGCGGAAAGGGCAGCCCAGTAAGCTTTATGGACTGCGGTCTTCGATCGAAGGCCGCAGCACAATACACAGAAAATTCGTCTTAATCTGGAGGTAACCAATGGCTGACGCACCTCGTATGCCAATCGAAAGTGGCGTTCCCGAGATGGAGCCCTTTCTGCACCCGGTACTGAAGAAAAACTATGGGGCCTGGGCTTGGCATGACCGTCCCCGACCCGGGGTCCTGCGTCATGTCGCCAAAAGTGGCGATCAGATATGGACCGTTCGCGCTGGCACTCAACGGCAAATGGATGTTTATACCATCAGGAAGCTGGCAGATATCGCCGATGAGTTCGCTGAAGGACACGTTCGCTTCACTATTCGCTCCAATATCGAGTTCATGGTGTCGGAAGAGTCGAAGGTTCAGCCACTGATCGAAAAACTCAACGCGGAAGGATTTCCAGTTGGCGGCACGGGTCCTTCGGTGTCTATGATTTCTCATACCCAGGGCTGGCTGCATTGCGATATTCCGGGTACCGATGCGTCGGGCGCGGTCAAGGCGCTGATGGACGAACTCTACGAAGAGTTTGTTAATGAAGAGATGCCCAATCGGGTGCACATGACCACCTCCTGTTGTCAGATTAACTGCGGGGGGCAGGGGGATATCGCTATCAATATCCAACATACCAAGCCACCCAAGATCGACCACAATCAAGTGGCGAATGTTTGCGAACGCCCCTCTGTGGTGGCCCGCTGCCCGGTCGCCGCTATCCGTCCGGCAATGGTGAACGGAAAGCCTTCCTTAGAAGTCGACGAAAAGAAGTGTATTTGTTGCGGTGCTTGTTTCCCGCCTTGTCCTCCAATGCAGATTAACGATCCGGAGCACTCTAAGTTTGCAATCTGGGTTGGCGGCAAGAATTCCAATGCGCGCTCTAAACCCAGCTTCCACAAGCTGGTTGCGGCGGGCATCCCCAACAATCCGCCTCGTTGGCCCGAGGTATCCGAGATCGTGAAAAAGATCCTGCGAACTTACAAGGAGGACGCCAAGGATTATGAGCGTATCGGTGAATGGGCGGAGCGGATTGGTTGGCCGCGCTTCTTTGAAAAGACCGGTCTGCCGTTCACCAAGTATCACATCGATAACTGGCGTGGAGGACGTGCAAATTTGAATGCGTCTACCCACATACGCTTTTAATTTCCCAGGATCGAATTGACGACCAAGGCATAGCAATGAAGTTTGCAATTCAAATCAATGAGGGGCCTTATCAACACCAGGCAAGCGATTCGGCTTATCAGTTCACGAAAGCGGCACTGGAAAAGGGACACGAGGTGTTCCGTGTGTTTTTCTACCATGATGGGGTAGGCAATGGAACTCGTCTGACCACTCCGCCACAGGACGATCGGCATATTGTCAACCGCTGGGCCGAACTGGCGGAGCAGCACAACCTGGATATGGTCGTCTGCGTTGCCGCTGCCCAACGGCGCGGGTTGGTTGATGATGGTGAGGCCGAGCGTAATCAGAAAGATGCCACCAATCTCCATCCCAAATTCCGTATCTCGGGGTTGGGGCAACTAATCGAAGCAGCGGTTCAATCCGAGCGGCTGGTTGTGTTTGGTGATTGACCGAGGGAGATAGAGAAATGTCAGAAGAGATCAAGAATTTCCTATACCTCAATCGGCGGGCACCTTATGGAACCATCTATGCCTGGGAGTCTCTCGAAGTGGTATTAATTGGTGCCGCTTTTGATCAAAAGGTCAGCCTTGCCTTTGTCGATGATGGTGTCTTTCAGATTGCCAAAGGGCAGGACACCTCCGGTATCGGGATGAAGAATTTCTCACCCACCTATGCGGCACTTGGAGACTACGATGTTCATCAGCTGTTCGTGGAAAAGGAGTCGCTGGAAGAGCGGGGCCTGACTGTCGATGATTTGATGCACCTTACCTGGGAAGACGAGGATGAAGATTGGGCGGAGAAAGACTCGATCCAGGTGGTCAGCCGGTTGGAGCTGGCTGAAATAATCGCAGCACAAGATGTTGTCTTCAGCTTCTGAGAGGCATGGTGATGAATGCGTTACATACGGTGAACAAATCGCCTTTTGAAAAACGCTCCTTCGATTCTTGCATGGGGCACATTCTGGAAGGCAGTGCGGTGTTGCTATACGAAGACGGCGTATACGCTGCAATGAAGGGAACCGCAATGGAAGGGAAGGTGAAATCTGCCCAAGGCGTTAGGTTTTATGTCCTGGGACCTGATCTGAAGGCCCGTGGGGTCTCTGAGGAGCGGGTGATTGATGGGGTCGAGATTGTCGATTATGCAGGATTTGTCGACCTCGCCGCCGAACTCGACAAGGTAGTGGCGTGGGTCTGAGGCTACGGTACTAGATTGTCGGTATTTGAACATTTTGGAGAACTATCATGGCTATCGAAGTTGAAGGCAAAGTACTTGAAACCGACGAAGAGGGTTACCTGGTCAACCTGAGTGACTGGATGCCTGGTGTTGCTGAGATTATGGCGAAGGACGATGATTTGGAATTGACCGATGAGCATTGGGAGATCATCAACTTTCTGCGCGAATACTACGAGGAATACCAGATCGCTCCAGCGGTACGCGTCTTGACGAAGGCGGTTGGCAAGAAACTTGGCAAAGAGAAGGGCAACAGTAAATACCTTTATGCCTTGTTTCCCTACGGACCTGGCAAGCAGGCCTGCCGTTTTGCCGGCCTTCCCAAGCCGACCGGCTGTATCTAAAGCTGATCCGAAGAATCGGAAAGGGGTGTTACCCCCTTTCCGGTCGCTTTAAACCGACCGAGGATTGCAGGAACATGTCGTCTTTCTTTGCGGTATTGTTTGTGGTGGCGGCAGTGGTGCTTGTATTTGGCCTGGTGAGAAAAATCATCCAGTATGCAAAGACACCGGCCCCGCTAAAGATTGCCACTACCCCGGCTCCGGTAACTCAGTCTGGCGTGGTACTTCGCCTGTTTCGGGAAGTCGTATTTTTCGAAAGCCTTTTTAAAAGCACAAAGTGGACTTGGATTTTTGGCTGGATTTTTCATTTGGGCTTGTTCCTCGTTTTGTTACGCCATCTTCGTTACTTCATGGATCCGGTATGGCTTCCCGTAGAGTTAATCCAGCCCTTTGGAATTTACGGTGGAATGGCGATGGTCGTTGGGCTTGCCGGCTTGTTTGCACGCCGCCTGTTTGTGGATCGCGTTCGCTATATTTCAGCACCCTCTGATTATTTATGGTTGGTGTTGCTCATTCTGATCGGACTGAGCGGCTTGATGATGAAATTCGTGGCCCACACTGACGTAGTGATGGTCAAACAGTTTTTTATCGGGCTGTATTCCATGCATATCGGAGAGCTGCCACCGGATTTTCCACTCATCATGCATCTATTGTTGGTGGTGGTGCTGATGCTTTTGTTTCCATTTAGCAAGCTACTGCACGTTCCCGGAATTTTTTTCAGCCCATCCCGTAATCAGGTCGACAACCCGCGGGAAAAACGCCATCTTGCTCCATGGGCAAAGGCGATGGAAGAGCAGCAGAACTGATCTGTATAGCGTAGTAGAGGGCATTATGGCCAAGGCTAATTTTGTAACCCCGGAACTCCATGAGTTCGTGGAAGTTCCGGAAGTCAGCGAAGGCACTATGGCTCACTTGAGCCCCTTCGTCGCCTATCCAGAACACAATACCGATCTGAACTTTCCCGGAGAACTGGTTGAAGATTGGCATGGCAAGACACTGAGTAAACTGGACGATCTTCGGAAACGCTATCGGTCGCTCCAGGTCTATCTGGATTCTTGCGTTAAGTGTGGTGCCTGTACTGACAAATGCCACTACTTTCTCGGCACCAAAGACCCGAAGAACATGCCCGTGGGGCGGCAGGATCTGTTACGCAAGGTTTATCGCCGCTACTTTACCCTGGCCGGCAGGTTCTTCCCCAAACTGGTGGGTGCCAAGGACCTGACCCGAGAGACATTGGATGAGTGGTACAGCTACTATCACCAGTGTTCTCAGTGCCGCCGTTGCTCGGTGTTCTGCCCCTACGGCATTGATACCGCCGAGATTTCTATGGCGGCGCGCGAGATCCTCGATAGCATTGGGTACGGTCAAAAATACTGTAACGAAATCATCGCCAAGGTAGGTAAGATCGGCAACAATCTTGGACTTCCAGGCCCAGCATTGGCCGATACTTTGGAAGGTCTTGAAGAAGACGTCGAAGACGATACCGGAGTTGCGGTCAAATACCCACTGGATGTCAAAGGAGCTGACATCCTTCTGGTTACTCCCTCGGCTGATTTCTTTGCTGAACCTCATGTGGATGGCCTGATCGGTTACGGAAAGGTTTTTCACGAAGCGGGTGTAAGTTGGACCCTGAGTTCTTACGCTTCGGAGGCAGCCAACTTTGGCATGTTCATCGGCAGTTACGAGAACATGCGCCGGGTCTCCCTGCGGATCAGAAAGGCCGCCCTGGATTTGGGCGTAAAGCGTATCGTGTTCGGAGAGTGTGGGCATGCGTGGCGTGTAGCCTATGCCTTTCTTAATACCTTGGCAGGACCGTTTGACTTCCTAGATCCCGCGTACCCGGTGCCTCAACACATCATGGAATTTACCTGGGACCAGATCCAGAAAGGTAAGTTAAAATTTGATAAAACCGCCAATGATCACATGAAGCTCACGTTTCATGATTCTTGTAACGTAGCTCGGGCCACTCGCATGGGAGATAAGCCGGGTGGACAGATCGAGATACCTCGTAATGTGATCAAGGCCGTGTGTAACAATTTTGCCGATATGCACCATGAGACCATTGGTGAGCGGACCTTCTGCTGTGGAGGCGGGGGCGGATTGCTCACCGACGATCTAATGGAGATCCGGGTGAAAGGTGCATTGCCCCGAATGACCGCATTAAAGAACGTCATGGAAGAGGAGGGCGTCACCCATCTGGCTGCCATCTGCGCGATCTGCAAGAGTCAGTTCACCAAGGTGCTTCCCTATTACGGGATGGAAATGGATCAGGTGGTAAGTGTCCACCAATTGGTTAGTAATGCCATCATTCTGACCGGTCAGGAGACGGATGAGAATGACCGGGACGATGAACCGGATGAGGTCGAAATATAGCGCGTCTTGCTATCGATTGCTGTGAGAATGACCCAGTCGGCAGTAAATGGGTTTAAGGCCGGCGGATTGAATAGACATTAGACTATGGAGCAAGGAGACATAAGAAATGGCGACTCCTACTGAAGAGATCAAAACCAAGCTCAATTTCCGCCGATTTAAAGAAGGCGATAATACGTGGGATGATTGGGGGGAGCAGATATTTTCCCAGGATGGTTCCCACAAATGTCCTACCTACATCCACAAGACGCCTCCGTGCCAGGGTAGTTGCCCTTCGGGGGAAGATATTCGTGGCTGGCTGGCGATAGGCCGTGGTCAGGAAAAGCCACCGGAAGGTATCGATCGCGACGAGTATATGTTTCGGCGTTCCACCGATGCCAATCCCTTTCCGTCGATGATGGGCCGCGTCTGTCCGGCCCCCTGTCAGGACGGCTGCAACCGCAACGATGTCGATGACTTCGTTGGTATCAACTCCGTGGAGCAATTCATCGGCGACACTGCGATTGAAAAAGGCTTTAAGTTCGCCGCTGGTGTAGATACCGGGAAGCAAGTCGCGGTTATCGGCGGTGGGCCGGCAGGGATGGCCGCTGCTTACCAATTGCGGCGTAAAGGCCACGGGGTTACGGTTTTCGACGAGAATGAACATCTCGGTGGAATGATGCGCTATGGTATCCCGGGTTATCGTATTCCTCGCGACAAACTCGATCAGGAGTTGAACCGCATTGTCGACATGGGTGTCGAGCTGCGAATGAATACCCGAGTCGGCCGGGAGGTCAGCGTCGAGCAGGTAGAAGCGGAATTCGATGCGATCCTTTGGGCACTGGGTTGCCAGAAGGGCCGCGGGCTGCCGGTTCCGGGTTGGGAAGATACGTCCAACTGTGTAAGCGGTGTCGCGTTTCTCAAGGCGTTTAACGAAGGGCGCATGAAGGTCACCGCGGACAAGGTTGTGTGTATTGGGGGAGGTGACACCTCGATCGATGTGGTTTCGGTTGCGCGCCGTCTTGGGCACGTAAAGACCGTGAATCCGACCGACCGTCCGGAACTGGTCGTCCGGGACGGCTACGTGGCTCACGATACCGCCATTACCGCTGCCGCCCAAGGTTCCGAAGTTACGCTGACGTCTCTGTTCCCAAAGGATAAGATGATGGCGGCGGAACATGAAGTAATGGATGCCACAACGGAAGGTGTCACCATTTTGGATGGCGTCATGCCGCTGGAAGTAATCAAAGGTGACGATGGGCGTGCCGTGGCGTTAAAAATCTGCAATTGCACCATGGATGGGATGACGCCTATTCCAATAGAAGGCACCGAACAGACACTGGAGGCAGACCTGTTTGTGTCGGCCATCGGTCAGGGTGGCGACATGACGGGCCTCGAGGTGATGGCCAATGAGCGTAACTTTATCGATGCAGACAAGTTCTATCAGGTTCCCGGGAAAACCGGTCATTTCGTCGCTGGCGATATCGTCCGTCCCCATCTACTGACAACCGCGATCGGCCAGGCCTCCATTGCCGCGGACAGCATTGACCACTATCTCAGACATCAGGAGCTTGTGAAGCGCCCAAAGGTCGATGTCCATCATTTTGATCTTCTGCGGAAATTGCATGAGGCTGGCTTGGATCCTGAGCAATTCGATGCAAGTGCTGGGGATCAGCGGGGGACTTCGGAAGCAAAGTATGCGGTGCATAATTTCGAAGACCGTTCCGAGCAGGAGGTGATACCTTCCAGCGATCTGTTTCTTGGTTACTTCGAATTCGTACCGAGGAACAAGCGGATTGAGGATGTACCTTCGGCGGAGGAGGTTCTGGGACATTTCCATGAGCGCCTTCAGGCCCTGGAAGAGGCGCAGATGATTAGCGAGTCGAAACGCTGCATGAGTTGCGGTATGTGTTTCGAGTGCGACAACTGCGTTATTTTTTGTCCTCAAGATGCGGTGTTTCGAGTCAACAAGAAACAGTCAACCACCGGACGTTATGTCGATACCGATTACATGAAGTGTATCGGCTGCCATGTATGCAGTGATGTTTGTCCGACCGGATATATCCAGATGGGCTTGGGTGAGTAGGAGCGGTAATGGGTACTTCAGCCGGCATCAGGGGGGTCTTCAGAATACTTTGGGGAGGCGCGCTCGTGGTCCTTTCCCTTAGTGTTCAGAGTGGCTCTGCAGTAACTCCGGGGTCTAAGGCGGCCGGCTTGGACGCCTGTGTGGCACCGACCCCGGAAATGAGACGAAACCACATGGATTTTCTCAAGCATGACCGGAGTCTCACCGTGCACCAGGGGATCCGTGACATCAAAAACAGCCTGGCGGGATGCGTGGATTGCCATGCTGCCCAGGATGGCGGTGGCGGGTTCAAACCGGTCAATGATACCGATCAATTCTGTTCTGGCTGTCACGCGTTTATGGCCGTAGATCTCACCTGCTTTCAGTGCCATCGGAATACTCCGGGGGAAGGCGACGCTACCACGGCGTCCACGGGGCCGGGATCGGTGGAAACGATCCAGCCTCTGGAGAGTTTATTCGAGTCACCCACGGATACACTGCATTCGGATACCACCTTGTCTCAGCACCAGATTGATTCACGGCGGGAGGACTGATCATGACCGAACCTAGTGAACAGCCCAATACCAAGCGCCGTGAGTTCATCGGTAAAAGCTTATTAGCGGCCGGGGCTGCATTGGCCGCCCCCCAGGTGTTGCTTATCGTAGCCAATGTCCGGGCGGAAACCCAGGGGGTGTCCAGCGAGGTGCGTTGGGGTATGTTGGTGGATACCAACAAATGTGTCGATGGCTGCACCAGCTGCGTAGATGCCTGTCACCGGGAGAATGGAGTCGACCTGTTGCAACGGCCTACCGGTCAGCAGGACGAGATGTGGAATGCCCAACGTCCCCAATGGATTCGAAAGGTAAAGCTGAGAGATCGTCAGACCGGACGAGTGACTAATCTGCCGGTGATGTGTCAGCATTGCGAGTTCCCGCCGTGTGCCGATGTGTGTCCAACCGGGGCTTCGTTCAAGCGGGCGGATGGTATTGTGATGGTGGATCGGCATACCTGCATTGGTTGCCGTTATTGCATGATGGCTTGCCCCTATAAGGCACGCTCTTTCATACATCAGAATGTTGAAAATAAGATGGTCCGGGCTCCCCGGGGGAAAGGGTGTGTCGAATCGTGCAACCTTTGTGTCCATAGGATAGACGCCGGCAATGCGACAACAGCCTGTCAGGAGGCCTGCGCAAAGGAAGGCCATCATGCCATTCTGTTTGGCGATCTGAAGGATCCACAAAGCGCCATCTCATTGGCACTCAAGGCGCAAGGTAGCTATCAGATCAGGGCTGATCTTGAATTGAATACCGGTGTCCGTTACACCAATCTCTGACCGGGGTGGGAAGGGTAAATGAAGAAGATACATTTTTCTGAACTCTGGTGCAGTTCTCCCCGATACTGGGGCGGGCTGGCGTTTCTGGCCTTTATCATCTTGACGGGTCTGGGTGCCGCTTATGTGATGGAGCACAATGGTCACTGGGTGACCGGGATGAGTAATCAGATCGTTTGGGGTCTGCCTCACGTGTTTGCCATCTTCCTGATTGTGGCGGCGTCTGGGGCACTGAATGTGGCCTCTATCGGTTCCGTGTTCGGTGGTCCGATGTACAAACCCTTGGGGCGATTTTCCGGTTTGCTGGCGATTGGATTGCTGGCAGGAGGGTTGGTGGTATTGTTGCTTGACCTGGGGCGGCCCGAGCGGCTTATCGTCGCGATAACCACCTATAATTTTAAATCCATCTTCGCATGGAACATCATCCTCTATACCGGCTTTTTCGTGATTGTCGGCGTATATATCTGGAGCATGATTGATCGCAAGGCGCACAGGCTCTATCAGGTGACGGGCTTTACCGCTTTCTTCTGGCGTTTGGCGCTAACCACGGGTACAGGATCTATTTTTGGTTTTCTGGTCGCGCGGGATGCTTATGACGCTGCGATCATGGCTCCTATGTTTATTATTATGTCCTTCAGTTATGGACTCGCCTTTTTTATTATCACCCTGATTTCCGCGTACTGGTGGGCCAGTCGGCACCTCGGGGACCATCGGTTGGCGAAGCTGAAGAATCTGCTGGGAGTATTCGTGGGTTCGGTGCTTTACTTCACCCTTGTCTATCACTTAACCAATCTGTACATCACCCAGCATCATGGCGTGGAGCGATTCATCCTGCTGGAGGGTGGTATTTACACTGTAATGTTCTGGCTGGGGCAGGTAGTCGTGGGGAGTATTGTTCCTTTGATTATGCTCTATTCGCCGGCTTTCGCCGATAACCGGTTTGCCACGGCTATTGCTTCGATACTGGTATTGATTGGCGGGTTCTTCCAGATCTATACGATCGTAATAGGGGGACAGGCCTATCCCTTGCCGTTGTTTCCTGGAAAGGAGGTTATCTCAAGTAGTTTCTTTGATGGGGTGGTGGCAAGTTATACGCCCTCGGTCGCGGAGGCAATGCTGGGTGTGGCCGGTATAGCGGTATCCATGACATTGGTCGCGGTTGGAGCACGAATGTTGAAAGTGTTTCCCGACGATCTCCAGGATCCCGAAGAGGGAACCGCCTGATTCCCTCGCACAGCCCGTCGACCGTGATTTTTCGTCGTCTCTGACGAGATAACGAATGGCGCTGCCCGGGTAGGGCGAGGAGTCAGTGATCGAGTACGTCAGTCCCATTACGACACCACCGGGTTTCGGTTCGGTTGTGTTGGTATATCCTCGAGCTGACTTGATCTGACTTAGGCATGCCCCATTTTTTCATCTCCGCGACCCACAAGTCTTCGGGAAAGACGACGCTTTCCATCGGACTGACTGCCGCCTTCGAACAGCGGGGGAGGCGTATTCAGACATTTAAAAAAGGACCGGATTATATTGATCCCCTGTGGTTAACGCTGGCCAGTGGGAGGAGCAGTAGAAACCTGGATTTTTTCACCATGTCACCCGATGAGATCGAGACGGAATTTGCCACGTTCATGCGTGGTGCCGATCTGGGAATAATCGAGGGAAACAAGGGGCTGTTCGACGGGCTGGACCTGGATGGTAGCAATAGCAATGCAGCCTTGGCGGCACTGCTCGGCTCTCCGGTTGTGCTAGTGATCGACGCTAGGGGCATGACCCGGGGGATAGCCCCACTCATCCTTGGCTATCAGGCCTTTAATAACAAGATTCAGATATCGGGCGTTATTCTCAACAAAGTGGGAGGTAGCCGGCACGAGAGTAAGTTGCGCGCCGTGATCGAACACTATACCGATGTGCCGGTAGTCGGTGCCGTGCATTACTCACCGTCGCTGGTTATCGATGAACGACATCTTGGATTGATGCCCAGTAATGAGACCGAGCGAGCCCAGCAGCAGATCGTGGCTCTGGGTGAAGCCGTGGCCTCACAGGTCGATTTGCATAGCATTCTGGAGATTTCGAAGTATTCGGCCCCGCCACCATCCGGGCTGACCGGAGTGGTTGGCGGGGGCAAAATCTCCCGCCAGGTTCGGATCGGGTATCCCCGGGACCGGGCCTTTGGTTTTTATTATCCTGGGGATTTGGAAAAGATGGAGAGGTTGGGTGCTCGCCTGATTCCCTTCGACGCATTGACATCTCCGGGATTACCGGCAGTAGACGGACTGTTCATCGGCGGGGGATTCCCCGAGACGGCAATGGTGCAATTGGAGAAGAACCAGCGGTTGCGTGGGGAGATCCTGAACTTCGTGGAACATGGAGGACCGGTGTACGCCGAATGCGGTGGCCTGATGTATTTGTCCCGCTCGCTATCTTGGCACGGCAGGCGCTGTGAAATGGTGGGGGCGATTCAGGCCGATGTGATCATGCACGAGCGTCCCCAGGGGCGTGGGTATGTACTCCTCGAGGAGACGGGAGACAGTCCATGGCCACCCCTATCGGGAGGGCATGGAAGAGCAATCCGTGCCCATGAATTCCACTATTCCGCGCTAACGGATCTGCCTCCGGATACTCGGTTCGCCTACCGGGTCACCCGGGGCACGGGTATCGATGGCGTACATGATGGGATCGTCCATAAGAATCTGTTGGCCAGCTATACCCATTTGAGAGATGTTGGGGGTAACAATTGGACGACTCGGTTCTTAACTCATGTGGCGTCCTGCAACAGCTGACGGAGGTAAGATGTTCAAGATGACTGAGGCGGCTGCCAACCAGGTACGGATTGCGGCCAAACAGGGAGGCACCGAGGGCATGGCGTTGCGTTTGGCGGCTCATCAAAATGACGATGGTACCATTGAGTATCTCATGGGCTTTGACGAGGCTAGCGATGACGATATCTGTAGTGTATCGGAAGGAATCGAGATACTGATGGTTCCGGAAAGCGTTCCTTTGCTGGATGAGGCGGTCATGGACTATGTCGAATTGAACCCTGAGGAATTCAGGTTTATATTCAGTAACCCAAAGGATTCAAACTGGTCACCTCCAACCGAAGACTGACGCCATTCCGACATGAGTTCATCCAGTGACAATGATGCGGACAAAAGACTACACGAACGGACGCCCCTTCGGGTCAAGATCAAGATAGTTCACGATTCTTTTGGAGAAAGAGTAGTAAGAACGCGGGATATCTCCATTGGTGGTGTCTTTGTTTTGACCGATCAGCTGGATTTGCCTCCAGGCAGCATGCTAGCGGGACAGATTCAAGACGATTTTCCTGACCGCCCGGTCGTGCAGATGGAGGTTGTGCGGGTCGAAGCCACTGGTTTGGGCCTGAAATTTCTCGACTAGCCTCTCCTGAAGGATACGGTGCTGTTGTTATGGAGCTCTCCGCGGAAGATGCGCTGCGCCTCAATGTATTGCTTGCCAATGGGCCCTTGGCCATCCGTATTAACGAATCGTCGATGAGGGTGCATGGGTTGCTTCCAAATGGCGAAGCGGCGATCGACCTGAAACCCACGACCAGTGACGAAAAATATCTGAAGGTTGTTCGTGCCATGTTGTCTGAGCATGCGCTTGGCAGCCCCGGGGGATACCCGCTGTACCTGCAACGGTGGACACGCATGGGGCGTATGCGTGATGAAAGCTTACACGCGCTTCTGAAGCTGGGTGATCCTACAGCCGTGTTTGCCGTGGTTTGCGCGGAGGGGTTAACGGATGAACTGGCGAGGCGAGCCTGGTGGGCAGCGGAGGAGCCCGAAAATGCTCGCAGAATGTTGCAAACCAAGGCCGTAGCAAAGGGCAACACCGGAAAAAAGCTGGCCCGCTATTTGATCGAGTATCTTCCCTTCGAGGTTGAGCCGGAGAAGATGATCGAGTCCGTGGCGATGGCCTTGCAGCCGGGGTTATTGCCGGAGGATATACGCTTCGCCCTGTGGAAGAAGGCGGGCCGTAAGTTGCCCTATTTGGTTGGGTTCATCGTGGCAAACCCCGATGATCTGCCGGATCAGCTGGAGGCGCGGGAAGATCAGGGTAGATTCAAGCCCGTCCTCGACGAGTTAGCCGCGGCCGGCAATCCGGCCGCGGTGGTGATGGATCGGGTGCTGTCCGGTTCCGGGCAGACCTTGTTAGCAACCTGCCTCAAGATATTGGAAAGGCCATCCTCCCAAGAGGTTGTTACGCGGACCTTTGAGGTGATGCGTGGTTATCTTGGGCCCTTGCGAAACGAGGATCCGGACCTTTCTCTCGATGAGCTCGAAAACCAGGCCGCGGAGTACTGCTCCAGGTCTGCCACTGCACTGGAACTGTTGCACTTAGCTCCCAGCCTAGGGGACGAGTTGCAAACACTCTATCTGCTTTCCGGCCTGGGATACGGTGTGATACGCCCCGTGTTGGGCGGAAGTACCGCCACCGGTAGTTTGATGCGCCGCAAGCTGGAGCCGGTTATCGGCCGATTGCTGATCCGGATCAATATCCTCCTCGGCCGGCGTTAGTCGCCGGCGTCGTCGCTCCCCCCGGACTCCGTCCGACAGCTGTCACTCTCCTGTTTCCTGCCCTGATTTGAACGCGTTTTCGAGCCGCTGCTGCACATCGTAGGGGGTAGGGTCGTAATGGCTGAACTCGATTTCGTAGGTGCCTTCACCACCGGTCAACGACTTTAGCCGTGAGCTGTAATCGTCCAGTTCCGCCAGTGGAACCAAACCGGAAATCACCAGTCTTCCACCGGGGGCTGCATCGGTGCTACTTACCCGCCCCCGTCGGGTCGAGAGATCGGCGGTAATATCACCCATGGCGTCGCCGTGAACCGAAACCCGAATGGTTACCATCGGTTCCAAGATCACTGGCTTGGCCCGGCCGAGCGCATCCTCGAAGGCTTTGCGTCCAGCGGTTACAAAGGCGATCTCCTTGGAATCCACGGCATGATATTTCCCATCGTATACGGTGACCTTTACATCCTGTATGGGATAGCCGGCGATAACGCCTTCATCCATGGCCTGCTGAACCCCCTTCTCGACAGCGGGTACCAGTGATCCTGGAATCACTCCGCCCTTGATTTCATCGACAAACTGGAAGCCCTCACCCCGAGACAGCGGTTCGACCCGTAGGAAAACTTCACCGAACTGGCCGGCTCCACCCGTCTGCTTCTTGTGCCGGTGATGACCCTCGGCAGGTGCGGTGATGGTTTCACGATAGGGGATGCTCGGGGGTTTGGTATCGACATGCACGTTATACCGCTCTTCCAATTGCTCCAACACCACTCTGAGGTGAAGCTCACCCAAGCCCCGGATAACCGTCTCGTTGGCCTGGCTGTCATGGTCGAGCCGGAGGCAGGGATCTTCGGACTCTAGCTTACGTAACGCGTCGGACAGCTTTTGGTCATCGCTCCGATTTTTGGGGATTAGCGCCAGCCCAAAGAGTGGCATCGGAAAGACTTCCGGCTGCAGATGAAAGTTATCCTCATCATGGGAGTCATGCAGCACCGCATCGCGGAAAATCTCATCTACCCGGGCCACCGCACAGAGGTCTCCAGGAATAGCCCGTTCCATATCGGTTTGTTCGTTTCCCTGGAGTTGCAACAGGTGCCCTGCCTTAAACGGCTTTCTTGCGTCACCGATATAGAGCTGGCTGTTGGGGGTGATACTGCCTTGATGCACGCGCATGACACTCAAACGGCCGCGGAACGGATCATTGGTAATCTTGAAGACATGGGCGATCGCGTGGGCGGCGGGATCCGGCGAGATCTCGACGGGTATCGCCTTTTCCCCGTCACCCTTAAAGAAATGGGGCGGATTACCCTCGGTGGGGTCGGGCATCAGGCGCACCATTATCTCGATGAGCTGGTTGAGCCCGACTCCGGTCTCCGCGGACACAAAGCACACCGGCACCAGATGTCCCTCCCGCATCGCCGCCTCGAAGGGATCGTGGAGTTGCTTGGAGTCTAATTCCTCGCCCTGCTCGAGATAAAGTTCCATCAGGGCTTCGTCCATCTCGACTACCTGGTCGACGATATTGGTATGAGCCTCGGCGGGCGAGGAGAATAGGGTGTCCTCTCCCTCTGGGGTGAAAAAGCAATCCACCACCTTGCCACCGGCGGCGGGGAGATTGAGCGGCAGGCATTCACTACCGAATTGATCTTGTATTTCGGTCAGGAGAGACGCCAAGTCCGCTTCGGATGAGTCGATCTTGTTGACGATAATGAGGCGGCAAAGCTCGTCCTCCTTGGCATGGGTCATCATGGTATAGGCGGTGGGATCGATGCCGCTTTCAGCGTTAATCACGACTGCCGCGGTCTCGACCGCCTGGAGCACCGCAAACGCGCGACCAAAAAAATCGTGCAGCCCGGGAGTGTCTATAAGGTTGATATGCCGCCCGTTCTTTTCGAACCAGGCCAATGACGAATTTAGGGAGTGTTTGTATGTTTGCTCCTGGGTGTCAAAATCACATACCGTGTTTCCCCTATCGATAGTGCCACGCTCCTTTATTACTCCCACACGATGCAGGATAGCCTCTACAAGCGTCGTCTTGCCGGCGCCTGACTGGCCGACCAGGGCAATATTCCGGATATCCTGGGTGGTGTATGCAGGCATGTTGGTCTCCTTGGATTTTTAATGGTTGGTTGCGGCCAAATCCCGCAATCGATTGTGCACGGTATTTTCGCCCTTTATCCCAATGGAAGATGGGATTCGGCGCTATGACCCTGATCAACAATCATCGACGTAGTTTCCCATAACAAGGCCGTAGTCTCGCGATTATCAACGATTCCCGGAAATTCTCGGGGCTGGATCCCAGTCTGCAAGTTTGTCATTTTTCTGGGGCGCGGACGAGTCCGCAAATCCCGGGGTTTGCGGTAAAGTTTTTCGCGAGATAGACGAAAAATATAGCGTAGGAATGCCGTTCTCGCAGTATTGTCGTGGGGACGTTCTGAGGACCAGCTATCCGTATCAAGCCGGGGTGGGGCATGTGTGGTCGGCCGTGGTGGATTATCTTTTGTTGCCTTTATGTTTCACGCTGCTTCGGGGATTCGGTAGGCGGTGATACCGGTGTGTGGCTACAGTGCCTACTGCAGCCCCATACCCGTGTGGAGCTTAGCTTTCCGGCGTCGGGGGTAGTAGAGTCGGTGGTCGTTGATCGGGGTGATCGGGTCGCAGCAGGTCAGGAGCTGGCCAGGCTGGAGTCGTCAATGGAGGAGGCGGCGGTAGAGCAAGCCAACCTACAGGCGGCGGCGGAGGGAGACCTCCTAGCTCGTCAGGCGAATTTGAGATTCGCAACCCGGTACATGGAGCGCATCCGCGAGCTCTACGATGGGCACAATCTTTCCATAACCGACAAGGAGCAAGCGGAAACCGATTTGATCCTGGCGCACATGGAACTCAAGCGCGCTCAAGAGGCCCAAGCCGCAGCCCAGGTCAACCTCCAGCAGGCCAAGGCCGCGCTGGCGCGGCGCCGTCTCAAGAGTCCGGTTAGCGGTGTGGTGGTTAATCGTTATGTCTCCGCCGGCGAGTATATTACGAATACTCCGGTCCTAGGTGTTGCACAGCTTGATCCCCTGAGCGTCGAGGTAGCGGTTCCCGCTGCCTTATTTGGCAATATCTCTCCCGGTATGTTCGTCCAATTGGTTACGGGTTGGTCACCCGACACCGGTGCGCGTACCGCCCGGGTGGTAACCGTCGACCCACTGATCGACCGGGATACGGTAACCTTTGGCGTTCGCCTGGAACTGCCTAACCCAGGACATGAGCTGCCCGGAGGCCTGCCCTGCCAGGTCCGGTTTCATACCGAACAAATTGCGCGGAAAACCGCCAATGAGTCGTCGGGGCCTGGGAAGCAATCATCCCATCTTGGACGGGACCCGGCCGAGGAACTAACCGGCCGGAGAGATGGCGCAAGATACGGGAGAGACGGCTCCGCCATGGAATTCTCCGGATCAGGCGCCGGGGATCAATCGGTTGCCCCTCTGGAAGTGGTAGTGGTTGACGATGAGCGATCCCCGGGTTCTACCAAAACGGCTCAGGTGGCACTCGGCTCTGCGGTAGTCCAAGCTGAGACAGGTGAGGGGAAGCGGGATCTTGTCACCCCTGGGATCGAGGAACCGGTGCGCGGATGCGCCATGGTGGGGCCATTCAGTTCAACCCAGCAGGCGGGTCAGGCAAGGCGGGCACTGGGGTTAGATGGTACTCGAGCTTTGATACGGCGAGCGAAGGAGCGCGAGCCTGACGGATTCAGCGTCTTCGCTTCGGAGCAACCCTCCCGCGAGGCACAGCAGGCATTGCTAGCTACCCTGAAGAAGCGTCGGATCACCGATTTTGTTGTGTTGCCCACCGGCCACTATGCCGGACGAGTGGCTCTGGGTCATTTCCAGGAGCGATCACGGGCTGAGATACATCGGGATAGTTTGGCCAAGAAGGGTATTGCATCCGAAATAGAGGCGCGGTTTCGTAATCGCTATGGACATTGGCTGGAAATCAGCCCCATACCTCCCGCACCGGAAGTATCCCGGTGGGTAGATCGGGTGCAGGCCGATTGGCCGGGGCTCGGCCTGAAGTGGCGTGATTGCACTTTAGAACAGCAGTTTATGGGCAGGGAATCATTGGCGGACAGCTAGGCATCCTAGCTTCTCGGTTTCCGCCTACGTGGCTGGTAAGCTGCAACCTGCTTCATGATCTCCTGAAAGGGCAGTTTCCCCAGCTCCTGGAACTGGTCCCGGGCTTGGCACACCAGCGCATGGATGTTGTCGATCACCACGGGTAGCTGATGGTCCGGGTACAGTACCTGGTAAAGCCCCCGGAGCCCCCCGATCTGAATACGCATTGCCTTGCCGTGGGGCAGGGAGGTCATCTCACTGCTGAGCTTTAACGCGAAGCGGCCATGCTGGCGGAGCAGTTTGAGCAAGTCATCGCACTGCTGTTGCGCTTCGTCGGAATCGCAGTGAATACCCTCCCGTTCCGCCACCAGCAGCTTGGAAGACCGGGAACACCGGCATTGACCCGCCAATATGCTTTTTTCGAACAGGCATATCCGGGCATTCATGCCCCTGTAGGTATCGAGAAAGGCATCTTGATCCATGGAGGCGCCCGCTTCAGCTTTCTTTTCCGGTGAAGCGGTGAATCATGCGCCTGTCCCGTTTGCTGGGCTTGGTTGCGGGAGCCCGGGGGGCGCTTGCCCGTAGCAGCCGCTCTTGGTGAATGACTGCCTCCCGCCTGGCGACACTTTCGCTGCTTTCTTGGTAGAAATGCACCGCCTCCGAGGCGGGCCGGCGTTGCCGGGGAAGCTCCCTGACTTGGATCTCCCACTCGAGGGAACCTTTGCGAATCTGGATTCTGGAGCCCTCTCGGACCTCTTTTCCGGGCTTGGTCCGCTGTCCGTTAAGGTGTACCTTGCCGCCGTTGATTGCCTCTACCGCAAGCTGCCGGGTCTTGTAAAAACGGGCTGCCCACAGCCACTTATCCAGTCGTTGACTCTCCATGCCGGCTAGGTAGGGTCGGCCTCCTCCTGAGTGACGTCGGGCTCTAGATGGGGCTTTAGACCCAACAGGGAGTCAAGCTTGCCGAAGGCATCCAGCTCGACCAGATCTTCGTACCCTCCGACATGATAGTCGTCGATGAAGATCTGCGGCACGGTGCGGCGCTTGCTGCGCTCCAACATTTCCCGCATTACCGCGCGGTCGCCGTCGATGCGGAGTTCGTCATAATCAATGCCCTTCTTCTTGAGTAGCGCCTTGGCGCGCACGCAGTACGGGCAAATGGCAGTCGTGTACATTAGCACTTTAGACATAATGGATTCCTGGAAGACCGGTTGTACTCAATCCTAGCAGGCCCCAATATCAGGGTCTATTTCCCCCGTTGCAAGCGGGGGTGGACCCTGACGGCTACCTGAACCCCGGTGTCCATCCAACACAACCGGCCCGTACGAGGTGATACTTATGCTGCGAGACAACCCCAGGGAAATCCGGCTCCGGGACTACCGACCGCCGGCGTTCCTAATCGATCAAACTGATCTTCTGTTCGAGCTTAGCGAGACGCAAGTATTGGTTACAGCAACCTTGCGGATGAGGCGCAATCCGGCGGTCTCCCGGGATGACCAGCCGCTGAGGCTTGACGGCGAACTACTCGAGCTGCTGTCGCTCAGCCTGGATGGAAGGCGGCTAGCCGCGGACGAGTACAGGTTGGATGATGGAGGGTTGATGCTGCACCAAGTGCCCGATCAGTTTGTCCTGGAAAGCGTGGTACGGCTACTGCCTCAGCAAAATACCGCCCTGGAGGGGCTCTATCAGTCCGGCGGCATGTTCTGTACCCAATGCGAAGCGGAAGGGTTCCGCCGTATTACTTGGTTTCTTGACCGGCCCGATGTGATGTCAAGGTTTCGTACCACCATCGTTGCTGAGCATTCCCGATATCCTGTGTTGCTCTCCAATGGAAACCTGGTAGAGGAATCGATATTGGCGGATGGCCGGCATCGGGTGGTTTGGGAGGATCCCTTTCCCAAGCCGAGTTACCTGTTCGCCCTGGTTGCCGGAGACTTGGGATGTCTGGAGGACCGGTATGTCACCGTATCGGGGCGGGCGGTCAAGCTGAGAATATACGTGGAACACCACAATCTCGACAAGTGTGGCCATGCGATGCATTCGCTGAAACAGGCGATGGCTTGGGATGAGCAGAATTATGGTCGGGAATATGATCTTGATATCTATATGATTGTCGCGGTTTCCGATTTCAATATGGGGGCTATGGAGAATAAGGGTCTGAATATCTTCAACGCCAAATATGTACTCGCCCGGCCTGATACCGCCACGGATCAGGATTATCAGGGCATCGAGGGCGTTATCGCCCATGAGTATTTTCACAACTGGACCGGCAACAGGATTACATGTCGCGATTGGTTTCAGCTCAGCTTGAAGGAAGGGTTGACCGTATTCAGGGATCAGGAATTTTCAGCGGACATGGGGTCTAGGGGCGTAAAGCGCATCGACGATGTACGATTGTTGAGATCCCATCAATTCGCCGAAGATGCCAGTCCGATGGCCCACCCGGTCCGTCCCGACTCTTACATCGAAATCAATAATTTTTACACCACGACCGTGTACGACAAGGGGGCGGAAGTGATCCGCATGCAGCATCGGCTGTTAGGACCCGAGGCGTTTCGCCGGGGGATGGATCTGTATTTCCAGCGGCACGACGGTCAGGCGGTCACCACCGATGATTTTCTGGGCTGCATGGCTGACGCCAGTGGCAGAGATCTAACGCAATTTGCAACCTGGTACACTCAAGCGGGCACACCCCGGATACGAACCCGGGGACACTACGACAGCACGACGGCCAGTTATACGCTGACGGTGGAGCAGCACACCCCGCCCACGCCTGGGCAGCCCGTTAAACAGCCGCTTCATCTGCCCTTCGCCATGGCCCTCTTGGACGAGCAGGGTAAGGAAATGGCGCTTAGGCTCGCAGGCGAGG
The DNA here is from genome assembly GCA_020445415.1 of Gammaproteobacteria bacterium. Lineage (GTDB taxonomy): Bacteria > Pseudomonadota > Gammaproteobacteria > Chromatiales > Chromatiaceae > HKST-UBA178. The sequence continues at coordinate 19,975 of JAGRGP010000152.1, forward strand.
AGCAGGCGGTAATGGGGACCCGGATGCTGGAACTTAGGCAGGCGAGCCAATCGTTTTGTTTTGTTGACCTGCCCGGCAAACCCTTACCCTCGTTATTGAGGGGTTTTTCTGCCCCCGTAAAGCTGCTTCACGACTACAGTGATGAGGATCTGCTATTCCTGATGGTCCACGACAGTGACGGCTTTAACCGCTGGGACGCCGCCCAGACATTGTTTGTGCGGATGCTCCTGGCACGTGTAAGAAATCCGGAGTCAGCCCTCCATCCTAATCTGTTTGCCGCGCTGTCAGGCGTGTTGGCGGCCGCCCAGGGTGATCAGGCATTGGCCGCGGAGATACTGGCATTGCCTTCCCAGTCCTATTTGGGCGATCAAATGGATACGGTGGATGTAGAAGGGATTCAGCAGGCGCACCGGAGGACGCTGACGGAGATCGGGGAGGCACTCGGGAATGATCTGCTGGCGGCCTACCGGGGGGGGACTGCGCCGGAAGCCGGTGATATCACGCCCCGTGCCATCGCCCGGCGCAGCCTGCGCAACCGCTGTTTGGAGTATCTCATGGCGCAACGTGACACAGCGGCTCAGGCGCTCTGCGTAGACCAGTATCGGCGCAGTCGAAATATGACGGATGTCATTGGCGCCTTGCGGTTGATCGCCGACAGCGATCTCCCCGCCCGGCCGGAATTGTTGGAGGATTTTTACCAGCGTTGGCAGCGGGATCCCCTGGTGATCGATAAATGGTTCATGGTGCAGGCGCTCAGTAGCCGACCGGATACCCTCCAGTGTGTCGAGGAACTGACCCGACATCCGGAGTATGCCTTGACCAATCCCAATCGGGTTCGCAGCCTGGTGGGCGCATTCTGCACCGGTAATCCGGCGCTGTTCCACCGGGTTGATGGACGTGGCTACCGGTTACTCTCCGAACAGGTCATGGAATTGGACCGGTTAAACCCGCAGATTGCTTCCCGGTTGTTGCGATCCCTGGCCCGCTGGCGGCGCTACGATTCATCCCGCCAGGCGCTGATGCGCGCTGAGCTGGAACGGATATTGGCGAGCGAATCGATTTCCAAAGACGTGTTCGAGATTGCGTCGAAGAGCCTGGCGTAATACCTTGCAGCTACCTCAGGAAAAGAATTGGACTACTATTCCAATTCGAAGTTATTGGTTTTTCTCGGTAAACAACTCTGCGAGGAGCTATGCCCGGTACTGCATTGAAATTCAGATTGCCCGATTCCTTGGTGTTAACGGATCTGATCTCGACGTTACGCACCGCTTTCCCGATGGTCGAAGAGCCGCCAATATCACTTGCGCGCAGCTACTATGACAGTTTCGACTGGCGGCTGTTTCAAGCCGGTAAGGTGCTTTGGCGGGAGACCGCGCGGCGGCAGCAGCGGCTGGTATTAACCGATACGGACGAGGAGCAGAGCGGAGAGTTTCAGCCATTATCGGGCCAAATGCCCGGGTTCCATCGGGAATTGCCACCGGGGCGACTCCGAGAACAAGTGGCTGCCTTACTGGATATGCGAGTACTGTTGCCGGTCGCGGATGTCGGGGTTACCGAGCAGATCTACCGGGTTCTCGATGAAGAGGAAAAGACCCTGTTGCGCATTGCTACCGGAAGCTACCGAGGCACCATTCCGGGGAGCAAGGGATCCATCCCCTTGGGTGGTTGGCTACGGTTGTTTCCGGTGCGCGGTTATCTCAAGGACTTGGATCGGGTCCAGTCGTTTCTCGGTACGGAGATCGGACTCACGCCAGCGTCTGGCGGAATCTTGGAGCTGGCGCTCACCGCAATGGGAACCCGCCCACTGGATTACAGTTCAAAATTAAAATTTCATTTTTCTCCGGAAGAACGCGCGGATAAGGCCGCGAAAAAGATCCATCTACATCTGTTAGATACCCTCGAGCAAAATCTTCCCGGGACCTTGGCAGACTTGGATTCCGAATTTTTGCATGACTTGCGGGTGGCGGTACGGCGGACCCGCTCGGCGCTGACCCAGATCAAGGGCGTGTTTGAACCGTCCGCCGTGGAGCGGTTCAAGGAGCGGTTGGGTTGGGTTGGACAGATCACCGGCCCCACCCGGGATATGGATGTTTATCTGCTGGATTATGCGGATTATCGGGATAGCCTACCGGAGCGTTTCCGTAAAGACTTGGAGCCCCTCCACGATTTTCTGCTGGCCCATCAGCGGCAGGCGCAGCGCGCCCTGTCGAGAAAATTACGGTCCAAAGCATTTCAAGAACTCATGATGGATTGGCGTACCTTTTTGGAGGCGCCGGTGCAGAATTCTCCGCAGGGGGTTGACGGCGCGCTCCCGATTGGAGATGTGGCTGGCAAGCGAATCTACAAGATCTTTAAACGGGTGCTTCGCCAGGGGCTCGCCATTGGCGCCGACTCACCTCCCGAGGCCCTTCACGAACTCCGAAAAGACTGCAAGAAACTGAGATACCTGATCGAGTTTTTCCGCAGTCTGTATCCTCAAGATCTTATCGATCCGGTGATCAAGACACTTAAAGCGTTGCTGGATAATCTAGGTGATTTTCAAGACATGGAAGTTCAGGCATTAAAGCTTCGCGAGTTCGCTCACGAGATGTTGAGAGAGGGCGAGGTTCCGGCGGACACCTTGCTGGCGATGGGCATGCTGGTGGACGGACTGCTCAATCGGCAACAGCGGGCACGGGACGCCTTCGCAAAACGATTCGCGCGGTTTGCCGGGAAAGGCAACCGGGCGGCGTTCAAGTCGCTTTTTTCCGAAAACAAATCTAGCGAGTCCTTGGCATGAGGATAATCGGCGTATACAACATCAAGGGTGGGGTCGGTAAGACCGCAACGGCGGTAAATTTGGCTTATGTATCCGCCGCGGCGGGATTTCGTACGTTGGTTTGGGATCTCGACCCCCAGGGGGCGGCCACTTACTACTTCAGGGTTAAGCCCAGGGTCAAAGGGGGAGGGGAACGTATCCTGCGGGGGCAGCGTGAAATTGACCGGGTGATTAAAGGAACCGATTTCGAGAGACTCGATCTGCTCCCTGCGGATTTCTCTTACCGGAATATGGATTTGGTACTGGGCGAAACCAAAAAGCCCGCTAAGCAGCTGCTGCGGTTATTGCATCCGCTGGCAGAGGAATTCGACTATATCTACTTGGATTGCCCACCCAGTATCTCGTTGGTGTCAGAGAATATTTTCCGGGCAGCCGATGCCCTGTTGATACCAACCATACCGACTACCCTATCGGTGCGCACCTATCAACAGCTCTTGCAATTCTTAGACGGACATGGTCTTGCGAAGATCTCGCGGATGCCCTTTTTCTCCATGGTGGACCGGCGTAAACGGATGCATTCGCAGATTATCGCGGAGATGCCACGCCACCATCCGGAAATGCTCTCCACCAGCCTGCCTTATGCCAGCGATGTTGAGAAGATGGGAACGCACCGGCAACCTGTCGGGGTATCGTCCCCCACGTGTCTGGCTGCCCGGGCCTACCAATCGTTGTGGGCCGAGGTTATGGAACGATTGCCTTGATCGCACCATTCATTCCGCTTTTTCGGCATTTTCCTACATCCTTTTAGGATCCTTCCCCTGGGCCGGCATTGTATGATCGAGGAGTCAGCACAGGGGGGCGAGAGATGTCGTTCATCGAGTCGGTCAAGCAGCGGGAACAACGCTATCGGGCCGAGATTTTACGCCGGTCTCCACCAAGCAATACGCACGATGCGTTCATGTTGCAGTTTTACCAGGAGCTGTTGGAGAGTATTCAGGAACTGCAGCGATTGGATACCGGAAAGGAGCGCGCTTTCGATCATCCCGCGGAAGCGGACCAGGCCGATAACTAAGGGCTCCGACATAAAATCGGCCATCATGAGTTGGTAGCTAGGGCGGGAGTCGAACCCGCATGCCCGAGGGCGCAGCATTTTGAGTGCTGTGTGTATACCAGTTCCACCACCTAGCCAGCAATGCACCGGGCGCCGTTTCGCAGCGCGGCGGAGGCCGTAGTATAGTCCTTTCCGCGAGTTGAGCAAACGTTGTGATAACATGCCCCTCCCATGCGCCTCTCAGACTTCGATTATCGGTTGCCACCGGAGTTGATCGCCCAATACCCATTGGAACAACGCAGTAGCAGTCGCCTCCTTTGTCTCGACGGATTAAGTGGATCGTTGCGGGATAGCCATTTCTCAAAACTACCCGAGTTGCTCGGCCCCGGTGATCTACTGGTACTTAACGATACCCGGGTTATACCGGCCCGGCTGTACGGACAAAAACTCACCGGAGGCCGGGTGGAGATATTGATCGAGCGGCTGGCTGGGAAGAATGAGGCGGTAGCCCATATCAGGGCCAGCAAACCACCCCGGGAAGGTACCCGCATCGCACTCGACGGAGGGTTCTGGATCGAGATCACCGGCCGGCATGATGAGTTGTATCGCATCCTGTCCCTCGATGTTGAGCTGACCGCGGTCTTGGAACAGGTTGGACACCTGCCACTCCCGCCTTATATTGAACGGCCTGACACGTTTATCGACCGGGAGCGCTACCAAACCGTGTTTGGGACTCGCCCTGGCGCGGTGGCTGCTCCCACGGCGGGACTACATTTTGATCAGGATATCCTGGATCGACTGGCGGCGCGGGGGGTTGCATTGGAGTGGGTGACCCTGCATGTGGGAGCGGGCAC
>JAGRGP010000153.1:0-5959 GCA_020445415.1 Gammaproteobacteria bacterium
CAGATCGTTTATTATTGTCTGCATTGATTTGACCAAAGTGATACTAAGTAATTAAGAGATGTGACGCAAACGCCCACCGCCTAATCCGCGCCGCAGGCTCCACGAACTGCGGAGAGCCCACTGTCTTTCTGGGTAAGCGATCTAGCGCGTTTTCTGGCTGCGGCTCGGGTGCTGGCGGCTCGTGAGAGACACCGTGGCTGCGCCGGCTGGCGATAACGCCCGCTATTTTGAAACGACACGGAGGTGACTGAGACATGCATGCCCCAACGTTGGTTTTTTGTATTTTGTTGCTGATCCCATCGTTGGCGGGGGTTTTGGCGGCCTCTCCGGAGGAGGCGCTCCTCCCCAAATTAAATATCGATATGCACGAAACCTCAGTTTCGGGCATATCCTCAGGCGGCTATATGGCGGTCCAATTTGCGGTGGCCCACGCCGACATGGTCAGAGGCGTCGGTGTGATCGCCGGGGGACCTTACCGCTGTGCCGCCGATGGCATGGCGACCGCTCTTGGCACCTGCATGCAGGGCATACCAGACCCATCCCGCGCGGTGGCTGAAACGGAAGCCGCGTTGCTGGCCGGCCGCATCGATCACCCCAAATTCATGCAACACCAACGGGTATGGCTGTTTTCCGGCTACAACGATGGCGTGGTGAAGCGTCCTGTGATGGATAGCCTCCATGAGTACTATCAGCACTATGTACCCGACCATCAGATTTATTATCAGACTACGCTCGGCAGTGGCCATGCCATGATAACCGAGCAACAGGGTAACGCCTGTCAATTAACGGGTGAGGATTTTCTTAACGATTGTGACTATGACGCCGCGGGATTGATGCTGCAACATATTTACGGGCGGCTGCATCCACCCGATTCATCCCATCCAACAGGCAGACTGACGGCATTCGATCAAAACCGGTTCATCGGCGACAACTCCCAGGATAGCGGCCTGGCCAGGCTGGGCTACCTGTACGTACCGGAGTCTTGTTCGGCTGGCGCCCGTTGTCGGATCCACGTCGTATTTCATGGGTGCCGGCAATTCGCGGAACGCGTGGGAGACGCCTTCTATGCCCATGCCGGTTATAACCGCTGGGCCGACGACAACCGCATCGTCCTACTCTATCCCCAAACCCGGGCCACCAATCTGGGACCGTTCAATCCTAAAGGATGTTGGGATTGGTGGGGCTATACGGGGTCGGGATTCGCCTATCGGGACGGGGTTCAAATCTCCGCCATCCGGCGCATGCTGGCCACCCTATCCAGCGGGAGCGGCCATGAGGAACCCGAAGGTTCCAGTTCACCCGCGCTGTTACTTACCGATGCAACCGCAGATAGCGTGGCGCTCGCGTGGACGTCGGTAACCGATGCGACGGGATACCGGATTTATCGGGCAACCGCGTCACAAGATCGCTGGAGCCTGGTAACCCCGTTACCCGCCGACCGGGTGAGTCATGTGGATAAGGGGCTATCCAGCCATCAGACGTATCATTATCGGCTGGCCGCCATCAACGAGGAAGAGGAGGAGGTGTTGTCTGCTATACAATCACTGCAAACCCGCAATCCACCTCCATACTGTGATCCATACTTCAGCGACAATGTCACCCATGTCACCAGCGGCCGTGCGATAGTTTGGTTGGGCCTCACTTTCGCCAAAGGATCTTGGGACTACATGGGGCTCTGGAATCTACTGACCGAAACCGCGCTATACCGGGAAGACGACGAATTTCGGGTTGGAGTCTGCCCCTAGCGACAGGGCGGTCTGGCGCCAAGCTACATGATGCGAAAACGAGGTTGGACCTGCTCATCCATCCAAATGTCGTCGGGACTCACATATTCGTTCTGCAGGTTGAACGGAACACCGATACGATCAAAGCACTCGTACACCAGTTCTGAGCAAATGTATTTGCGGTCTCGTGTGCGACGGCTGACATTAAAAAGGATACGAAGGGCGATTCGTACGATCTCAAAATTATCGTAGGGCTTGGTCAGCTCATCCATACCGTAACTGATCGCATGGTTGAGTTTTTCCTCGTCGATCTTCGGGTGAACCCGGGCTACGACCATGTTGCCCTTATAAGGCTGGTTTTTTCCGTGATAATCCTTGAGATACTTCGATAACGGCGCTAAACGTACGCCGATCAGCGTTTCGCTTTCCAGGATAAAGATCCGCTTCAAGGTGGGATCGCGGTAAATCATTCCCACATGGCTCCACACGGAACGGGTAAATTTCTGAATAGCTCTGGAAAAAAAATAAGAACCCGAACAAAACACCAGATCGCCGGTACGCAGGTCTTTACGCATCTCATCGTAAGGATGGAGCGGCAGTTCTACGATCTCCGCTTTGGTGAGGTACTTAGCCATAGCACAGATTTCCTCTATACCTATTGTCCGGGTAAATCAACACCGCTCGCACTCAGCCAACCAGCTTGACTCCAACTACTGATGATCCGGTCGCGGCGGCCCAATCATATCGAAAACCGATTGCCGGTTCATCGAATCTCCGACACAAATTGGCTTCACAATGAAACAATATCGCCGGGATAGAGACAAAGCCAAGCTCCAGTTTCAGCTGGAATCCCGTTTCTGATTGGCTCGCCTTACCATCATGCCGGCATCCTGGACTAACCCGATTAACCTGCTCCCGCAGCGGTGCGTTGCCGCACGGCTTCATAAAGACAGATCCCCGCCGCCACCGCGATATTCAAGCTCTCGATTTTGCCCGCCATTGGCAGCTTCGCCAGAGAATCACAGCGCTCCCGGGTCAAGCGCCGCAGGCCTTTTTCTTCTCCCCCCATTACGATCCCCAGCGGGCCGGTGAGATCGGCCCCAAAGAAACTGGTACCGGCCTCCCCCGCGGTTCCCAGTAACCAGATACCGGATTCACGGCGCAACCAGTCTAGGATTCGCGCCAAATTGGTCACCTGGAAAAAGGGAACCAGCTCGGCGGCGCCACTGGCGACCTTGCATGCGGTGGGTGACAGCCCACAGGAACGGTCTTTGGGTGCGATCACTCCATGCACCCCGGCACCTTCCGCGCTGCGCAGGCATGCCCCTAAATTGTGGGGATCTTGCACGCCATCCAGAATCAACAGAAAGGGAGGCTCGCGCAAGCCGATCAACAATGACCGGAGTGCCTTCTCGTCTCCCGCCGCCGGCACTACGGAGCTGGCCGCAACGCCCTGATGATTAATCCCACCGGCCAGTGTCTCCAGAACCTCCGGCGCGACACGGTGAACCTGGGCTCCTATTTCCTTGGCGAGGGCAACCAGCTCGTTAATCCGACGATCCCGGCGGCCCTGCTCCACCCAAAGTTCTCGTACCGCGCCATCGCCGTGCTTCAGGGCCGACCTGACGCTATGCATACCGGCGATGATCTGCCGTTTTGGATCAGCGGCATCACGGGTCATCGTCTTGGTTCTCGCCGGGTGGTTCCGCTGCCGCTGCGGCTGCCCCTCCGCGGGCCACTGATCTTGCGCTTGCCGGATCGGCGGTCAGCGCTACCACCCCGGCCGCGGGACCGCTTTCCCCCGCTCAGCAAAATGAAATCGATTTTTCGGTCATCCAGATTGACTGCCGCGACCTTCACCTTTACCAGGTCACCCAACCGATATTGGGTCCCTGAGCGCTCGCCGCTCAAGCGGTGTCCCACCGGATCGAAATGATAGTAATCGTTGTCCAATGCGGTGATATGAACCAGGCCTTCGACAAAGATTTCATCGAGCTCGACAAACAGGCCAAACGCGGTGACACTCGAAACAATGCCCTCGAAATCCTCTCCAATCTTGTCCATCATGTACTCGCACTTCAACCAGGCAATAACGTCCCTGGTCGCGTCGTCAGCCCGGCGCTCGGTATTGGAACAATGTTCCCCAAGCTCTTGCAGCTCACTCAGGCTGTATTCAAAGTCCTCGTTTCCGGCCCCGGAAAGCAAATGTTTTATTGCGCGGTGGACAACCAGATCGGGATAACGGCGGATGGGTGAAGTAAAATGAGTGTAAGCGGGAAACGCCAATCCAAAGTGGCCGACATTTTCGGCGCTGTACAAGGCTTGGGAGAGAGAGCGCAACATCACCGTCTGAATCAGATGGCGATCTGGCCGTCCCTGCACCGACTCGAGAAGGTCGGCGTAGTTTTTGGCTTGAGGTTTTGCACCACCCGCTAATTTCAGACCGAGCTCAGCCAGAAAACCTCGCAGTTCGATCAGTTTGTCGTCCTGAGGTCCCTCATGAACCCGGTAGAGGGCAGGTAATTTCTTTCGCAACAGGAGCCGGGCGGCAGCTACATTGGCGGCCAGCATGCACTCCTCAATGAGCCGGTGGGCATCGTTTCGATGCAGTGGCACGATACGCTCCACCTTGGACTGGTCGTCAAACTGAATACGTGTCTCCGTAGTATCGAAATCGATCGCACCGCGCACACTGCGAGAGGCATGCAATACGCGATAGAGCGCGTGCAATTGGTGGAGGTGAGGTAACAGTTCGGCGTACTCACGACACAGCTCGGGATCCCCCTCCACTAGCATCGCGGCAACCTGATCGTAGGTCAGGCGCGCCGCGGAACGCATTACCGATGGGTAAAACTTCGAACGGGTGATGGCGCCCTGGCGGTCGATGTATAACTCGCAGGTCATGCACAGTCGATCTACTCCGGGGTTAAGGGAGCAGAGACCGTTCGAGAGCACTTCCGGTAACATCGGTATCACCCGATCTGGAAAATAGACCGATGTGCCTCGCCGCTTCGCCTCCTGATCCAATGCGGTTCCCAACTCTACGTAGCTAGAGACATCGGCAATGCAAACCAGAAGCTTCCATCCTTTGGGTTTAGACTCGCAATAGACGGCATCATCAAAATCCCTGGCATCGGCACCGTCAATGGTCACCAAAGGCAACTGGCGCAAGTCCGCCCTGCCCTGCTTGGCCGATTCACCGACCTCCGGGCTCAGGGAACCGATTTCCGACTCTACCTCCAACGGCCAGTCCACGGGAAGTTCGTGGGTGCGGATGGCTACGTCGGTCTCCATGCCGGGGGCCATGTGCTCACCTAAAATTTCGATTACCCTGGCAATCGGCTGGCTGCGTTTGGAGGGTTGCTCAATAATTTCGGCAACCACCATCTGGCCGTTTACCGCGCCATTCAAATCGGTGTCACGCACGACGAGATCCTGACTGATCCGTTTATTGTCCGGCACTACAAAACCAACGCCACCCTCGATGTAGATGCGACCGACGACGCTATGGTTGGCCCGTTCCAGTACCTCGACCAGTGTCCCTTCACGTCGTCCCCGGGCATCGATGCCCGCCACCCTTACCACGGCCCGATCCCCATTGAGTAGCGAGCGCATCTCCCGGGGTGAGAGAAACAGATCGTCACCACCCGAATCTGGCTTGAGAAAACCGAATCCATCCCGATGCCCGATAACCCGACCACGAACGAGGTCGCGCTCGTTCACCAGACAGAACGCTCCCCGGCGGTTGCGCACCAGTTGACCATCGCGTTCCATCGCGTTGAGGCGCCGGCGCAGCGCCTCCAACTCGTCTTCCGCGGCCAAATCCAATCGGGCTGCCAACTCTTCTCCCGATAATGGGGCGCGGTAATCCGCCAGCTGCGCTAAGATAAACTCACGGCTGGGGATCGGATTCGCATATTTTCGGCTTTCTCTTGCGTGGTGTGGGTCCAGCTTCCTGGTGGTCCTTCTTCCGCTGCGTCTTGCCACGTGCTATTCCTAAGTTGTCCATTGGGCATGTACCAGGATTGTACGCCTGCTTGGCCAGCCTGTCCCTCCAGCCGACTATTGTACCGGCCGGATTACCCAGTCATCGGGCACGCTGCTCCCTCAACCCATTGACAATATCGGCTTATCCCGCTAAAGTTCGCGGCCTCAGGATGCACACCCGGCTTTATGGAAAACGACGGGACACCTTGCCGAGATGGCGGAATTGGTAGACGCGCTAGCTTCAGGTG
>JAGRGP010000153.1:5968-12580 GCA_020445415.1 Gammaproteobacteria bacterium
AACCCAGTGGAGGTTCAAGTCCTCTTCTCGGCACCACATCACTTTTCCTCTCAATCTAGATGCCTTCCATAAATCACCGTTTTTCAACGGAGTATCGGGGTTTTCTAGATGATTTCACACCACAGAAAACCTCAAAAACACCCTATTGCACGGTTTGCATTGCGCCAAATTCGCGCCAAGAAGAGATATAAAATAGCAACCTTTCGTAAACGTGGTACCTCATGGCGAGTAGAGATCAACAAACGCGGTGTTAGGCAATCCGCAACATTTTGTACTAAGGCACAAGCCCAGGCATGGGCAGCCAAGACCGAAGTCGATTTTTACGAAGATGTAGCCACGATCCCAATAAAACCGAGGACGATCTTCTGAAGAAAATGTCCGCGAGGTTTGAGTCTAGAAACCTGGCCACAGGTGGGAGAACGACCGCATCAATCGCTTCCAGCGTGACCCAGTGTCCCAGAGATAAAACTATCGGAATTGGCTGATTGGCGAAGCAGGCGCCTGAAGGTTGTCCCGCCCGGTTCCGTCCGCCCAGGAGTGGGAATGGCTGCAGAAGAATCCAACTATGGATTGGCTCCAGTCAAGATATGCCGCATCCGCTAATAATGTATGTTGATAGATTGTCTCGATAGTTTGTTGGGTCATTTCTTCTTCCTTAAATTTTATCCATCTCAATTCGTCGTTAAAGGCAACAATATCTTACTAGGAGTAAGCCGTATCCTTCCGCCCTCACATTCCTCCACCACTCCAAGCCCAGCAGCGTTACTAAGATTTTTTGGGGCAAACCCGTAGTTTATGTACTGAGCTATTACCAGGCCATTGTTTATGTCAATTACTGCGTCTCTCAATTTGGTAATCATTCCTTTCTTTCGACCATAGTCTCTTGGATAGTACCTTTTGATCATCTCATCCAGTGTGAATTCCTGCCCATCATCGATGTATGTAGATGACCTCAGTACCATGTATTGACTCATGGGTTTTTCAACCTTCCTCACTACTAAACATCTATCTTTGGTTTGTTTCTGATGCTCGTTTATGAAGTAACTAATCCATCCGAATCCACCTAACTCTGAGTCCTTATCAAAAGAGTGAGTATAGAAATATTTGTCACCCTGGCCACACAGAGGACTGCTTTTTGGTTCAATGGTAAATCGATAAACATTTGCATTTTCTGGTAGTCGATTTTCTTCAACACTTGAAGTTGTGCATTCATGATAGCGGTATCCATACTTAACGATTGGATCCCAGGCATTGTACTCAAGCCCACATGCCGTTCCGTTTTTGGAAGCAGTCAAATAACCATCCACCTCTACCGTCCGTTTGATCGATATTCGATCCAGATCCTCGCACAGTTGATTGAACAGTTGCCGCTGGCGAAACACGACATCCTCATCCTTGAAGTAGTAGTCGAAACTGCAGCCACTCAGTACAAGCGCCTGCAATGACAAGATCGTCCAGGCGATAACATTTTTACTCATGGTCCATCCTCTATGTGGTAACCCCTTAATCGTTCGGGTTCTGATCTCCATCACCGCACTCACCGCTCCCTGATACTCTCCTGCCGATACCGCAACAGCGGCGATAGAAAAAACTCGATCAACCTGCGCTTGCCGGTCTTCACTTCCGCCGTGACCGTCATGCCCGGCGACAGATTGACCCACTTCTCGTCCACGCGGATTTTGGTCCCTTTCAGTATCACCTTGGCTGTGTAGACCAGCCCTCTCACTTCATCGGTAATCGCGTCATTGGAGAGGTCGGTCAGCACCGCCTCTATGATGCCGTACTTGGTGAAAGGAAAGGCGTCGATCTTCACTTCCACATTCTGTCCCTCTTTCACGAAGCCGATATCCTTGTTCTCCACCAGCGCTTCCACTTCCAAAACAGCTTCGTCGGGGATGATGGTCATCAACTGCTGTGCCGGCGTGACTATGCCACCGAGGGTGTGCACGGTGAGTTGCTGCACCACGCCGTCAATCGGTGAGCGGAGGGTATAGGCATTCAGCCTGGTGTTTGCCTTGATGCGCTCCTGATCCAGCGCCTCGATCCGTTTCGCATTCTCCTGCCGCTCCAGCAGCATCTGGCCGAGAAACTTGCGCCGCACCTGCTCGCTATGCGCCTCGATCTCGGCAACGGCGGCATCGATCTCGGTCAGCCGTTGTCTGTTGGTGGCGAGGTCGTGATGCATCTCGAGGCGCTCCTGCTCCATCTCCAGGAATTCGGCCTCGCCGAGAAACTTCTTCTCGGTCAGCTTGCGCAGGGTTTCCGCGCGCTTGGCCACCAGCGGCAGCGTGGCTTCCAGTTTCAGGATCTGCTGGTTCAGGCTCTCCTTTTCGGCCTGCCGCTTGCGCTTTTCCGCAGCCAACGCCTGCAATGCCGCCTGGTGTTCGTACCATTGCGCCCTCAGCAGATGCTGCTGTAATGGAGGAAGCTGTTCCAGTGGACAGGGGTCGGCATCGATCCGGTCGGAAGGGCTACAAGCATTCTCTGTTTCATTTTGGCTTGGTTCCGACTCCTCCCGGTTCTGCAGCCAGCCGTGCAGAATAGTCAGCCGCTTCGACTCGATGCGCAGATTGGAAAGCTCCTGCTCGATGCGCTTCAGGTCCGCCTTGACCGATTCGTCGTCGAGCCGCAGCAGCAGATCGCCTCGGGCAACCCGAACTCCTTCACTGACATGGATCGATCGGATCGAGCCGATCTCCAACGGCTGAATGATCTTGTTGTGGCCGCTCGGGACGATGCGGCCCTGCGCGACCGCGACGATATCGGCGCTGCCCAGTGTGGCCCAGGCGATGGTGATAAGGAAGAAGAGCATCAGCGTCCAGATGATGGCCCGGCCGGTTCCGTCCGCCCAGGAGTGGGAATGGCTGCAGAAGAATCCGCTGAAGATTATCACCAGGCCCGCCCTTCCACCCAGCCGCGATCGCAGGATGTCCTCGGACGAGACCGATCAGATGGTCTACGCTGCCGGAAGCGACTACTCCACCAAGATATTGCGCACCAGCGCTGCTTTCCTGTTTGCCATCGAGACGGGCTTGCGGGCCGGGGAGATCGCCGCGCGTCGCCCGGAGAATATCGATCTGGAACATCGTGTCGCTCACCTGAGCCACACCAAGAATGGCACTGCACTAAATATCCCGCTCTCAGTGCGAGCGATCGAGATACTGAAAGCGATGGGAAATTTCAATCTCACGACAAAACAGATATCCACTCTGTTCCGCAAGATCAAGAACAGGTGCTTCCGACAAAACGTCTTTCCAGTGGATTCTGTCAAAATAGATACGCTATGCTCAGATGGCTAAGTGCAACCGGATGACTAGGCAGCTAAATCGTCTACAGGAGTGAATAAGCATTGCGCAGAAAAAACAGGGGATTTAGGAAAAGAACCCGAAAATTTGTCTGGGATGTATTGATACATACTCCACTTGTCAAGATGACCTTTCTGTTGCTGATTCTATGGTTAGTTTTCTCAGCCGGTCTGTATTTCGCGGAACAAGGCGCCGAAGGAACGACCATAACCTCCTATGGGAGGGCGTTGTACTGGGGCATTGCCGCTTTTTCCACCGCTGGAATCGCCAATATGCCGGTCAATGGAATTTCAGAAATTATCGGGGGAATATGGATCATATTGGGCTCCATGCTATTTTTTGGAGCGATAGTGGCTACCGTTACTGCCTACTTCATGCGTCCCCTGCAACGCCCATCGAAACAAATCATCGATACGATAGAATATAACTTGGAACAACTCGACGATCTGTCCATTGAGGAACTGGAGTTACTGAAAGAGACGACCGATGCACTTATCGAACACATGGAGCGCTTAAGACTCAAGCGAGCGGTTAATTGCGACTAAGCAAGCAGTCGGCATTAGCACTCGGGTTGTTAATGAGTAACCGCACAAGCGATCTGCTCCCTGGAAGACACCTTTCGCTGTTAATGAGCCGGTTTGCTGCAGGAAGCCCTCAAGTAAACGTATACGTCATTGCACGCTACTTAGCTAGATTGGGTGGGATAATAACCGGAATGTGCCGCCATCGCACGAACCATACCTCGTTCTTACCCCAAATAGATCTAGCGAAATTCTTCTGGGCCCATTCCTCCACATCAGCGATATAGCTGGCAGTACCTCGCAATCTGTCGAAAGTCTCTTCATCACTGCTCGTAAGCAGACGCGCATCCCGCGTAAACAGGGGTTCGTCTTGATAGATACGTCCCAATGCCAATAATACATCGCAGCGAATGGAACGATCATCGTATTCCGCTTCAATTTTTACCGGTGAATCTAACCCGTCTAGCAGCGCCTGAACACTAGCCTCGGTACCCGCGTAGCCCAGCTGTTGGGCCAGGTTCCGCTTAGCACTGTAATCAGTCTCCGCTACGAATTCGGAAATCAACCGTTGTTCCGCCTCATGATCACCGAGACGCGCTCTCACTTCCAGTGGAACCCCAGTTGCTGACAGGATCTCCAGCCGTCTTTCATCCATGAGGGGCAACTGGCCCAACAGACGCAGTGCTTGCTCGTCATCTCTGGACCCAATCGCTACCCGGATTTGTTCTTTCCAACCAAGCAGGTCCGATCTCCGTGTTCCCTCTCCCAGTACCTGTAGCGCGTACTCACGTATGGCTTGGTTCTCGTCCGTCAAGGACGCAACGAGTATCGGAATTATCCGGTTGTCCTCAATGTATCCGCTAACGGAACCGAGCTGATAATCATGACTGGATAGACTCACCAAACGCCGTAACGCGAGCAGCCAGTCCGCGGATGATGAAGGTGCTCCATTCTCGAGATCTGTGAGGAAATGCCTCAACCAGGCCGCGTTCTGGCTTCCGCTGTTATTCAACCAATCGGCGTAAGTCTCAAGAAAGTGGTGCCGGTCTTCTTGAAGCAATGTCCTCATAGTGGGAGTGGGGTCCGCCCCAAATCCAGCATCCGCAAACAGCAGCAGGAAAACAAATAACACCCGGAAGATAAACGCTGCCCATGCGCCTCTCTTCCGGGAAGCTTCACCTGTAGGAACGACTACGATCAACGTGGAATCTTTTGCCATTGGTTTTCTGACCCGGCCTCGTACTTCTTAGGCTCATCCTTGAAACGAAGCTCCCCGCCGGCCCCACCGCCCGCCGCAAAATACATAATATTACTGGCGTTTGTAAGATCCTTAAGGCTACCCACATTGGCCCTATGCAGTGTTTCATGAAGTGCGATAGTCTGGGTATTAGTATCCTCAACGATCTGCGGGTCACCTGCCACGCCCGCTCCGAACGTGCCAACCATACTGGTTCCCGATGCGTGGGCATTTGCCAAATTAGCCGTCAATGTCACCTCATTTCCGGAAATCGAGGAAACCTGAACATTCTCCTGGTTAGCACCTGTACCCAGTTGGAAGGTGAATGCCGTCCATCCGCTAAGATAGGAGACCCCCTGCAGCTTTATCTTATTCTGACCTGCGGCGGCGTTTTGGCTTAGACGGAAGGCAAAATTAACGTTCTTTACGACCGCTATCTTGGGATCGCCCGTTAGGCCGGCACCCGTAATCGCCGAATACTCCGGTTGCGTACCCCCATCGTAGTAATACTCGAGGGATCCATTACCATTCTTGTCGTAGTTGATATCCTTGTCCTGAACATCCACATCCGCAAAATCGATCACACCTTGTTTAGCGATATTGTTTGCGTAGGTCTTGAGGCCTGCTGCCGTAAGCGCGCTCAGCGGAGAGGTACCGGCAGAAGTCGAATCGGTAATCCGATAGACATGCCACTTCGCGACATCCCGTTGCTTGTAGACGTTCACCGCTATCTTGGAGATTTCGGTACCGTTGTCTTTGGCCGCCCGTATCTTGACTTCGGTCTCCGCCTTGTTTACCGCTTGCCCTTTGATCTCCAATGAAAACTGGGCATCCGTTCCACTTCCTGGATCGGTTACCTTGGCGGTTGCGGAATTCACCGGAACGAATTTGAGGTACTTGCGATCTACTCCCCCCTCCATCACTACCGTGACATTGGTGGTGCCGGATTTCTTAACCGAGACATGGTCATCATCGTCTACCGCCGGATCCATTTCGTCATATCCGTAGGTATTTCCTGCTGCGTCCTGTTGAAACTTGGCCGCTGCCACCACCACATCCATCATCTTTTCCGAGGTTCCGGACTTCGCGGTAATGGATGTTTTTGCCGCCGTCGATTTCGCGACGGTTCGCGAAAGCTTGCCAGCCCCAGTCCCCCCGGTAAGCGTCCAGCAAGCCGGCAAGTTCGCCTCAGCCAGATTGGGTTTGGGGGTTACGGTAACGGTTACATCGCCACTAGCAGCCTTCTTCAGTACCACAGTCTTGGTATCGTCGGAACCGTCTTGGTCATCCCACTCATCCCCTTCGCTCGCTTCTATCTTGTCGACGTCGACAATAGTGATTTTTCTGATTGTCGCCGCACCAAAGGCCACCAGCTGAAGATCGTAGTTACCCGCACCGAAATCCGCTGTGCTCTTGTGCGTGGTGAGACTAAGATCCTGTTCCTTGGTACTGCCATCCTTACAGGTCGTTGTTAACTTGACCTTGAAGGTGATCTTAGAGTTGTCGGTACAAAATACAGCGCCCGGAGCAGGTGAATCCGCGGGTGGAA
>JAGRGP010000154.1 GCA_020445415.1 Gammaproteobacteria bacterium
AAGCAGCCAAATGGGCGGAAAGGGCGGAAGCCGCCTCTTAAATAACCAAGGTCACAACACGCTGGGCCCCAGAGCCAACTGGCCCTGGGGCCTTTTTTTGTCCAGACTTGGTGCCGATCCCATGTACAAACACATAGGTTCAACCAGGAAGGTTATAAACAACCGTCCGAGGGTCAGCTGCCAAGTAAATAGTCCACTACCAGCCCCAGGAAGACCGTCATCCCAAATGCGTTGTTGTTGAGAAAAGCCTTGAAGCAGTCCCGAGGTAGGCGCTTTCGAAGCAGTTGCTGTTGCCGGAGAAAAAGTATCGCACCCCCGGCAACCCCCAGAAAATAGCTACCCCCCAATTCCAGCTTGTTACCCACCATTGTCAAGAGCGCGAGCATGGTAAGCTGCAGAAGGCCGATTACCAACCGGTCATGCTCACCAAATAGGATGGCGGTCGACTTCACCCCAATCAGGATATCATCGTCCCGGTCAACCATCGCATACTCGGTATCGTAGATTAGTGCCCAAATCACCGCAGCGATATACAGAAGCCATCCCACTTCCGATACATTTCCGGTCAAGGCCATGAAGGCCATCGGTACAGCCCACCCAAAAGCCATTCCCAGCACCAGCTGAGGCAGGTGGGTATAGCGCTTCATAAACGGATAGACGGCAGCGAGCGTAACCGCAACAAATGACATCAAGATAGTCTTGATATCCAACAACAACACCAAACCGAACGCCAGCAAGCTCAGCACCACGAACACACCGATTGCCTCCTTCGGCTGGATCAGACCGGTGGCCAACGGACGCTGGTTGGTGCGGGCTACCCTACCGTCTATCGCTCGGTCGGCATAATCGTTTATCGCGCAGCCCGCAGATCTCATCAGCACCACACCCAGCACGAAGATCAATACCACGGTCCAGCGGGGCTGACCTTCACCAGCGATCCACAATCCCCACAACGCAGGCCAAAGTAGCAGCAGAATCCCGATCGGGCGATTCAATCGTACCAGCACAGCATAATTCACCAAGCGATCGCCCCACGGAACCGGTGCCCGGTTTACCCGTAACTGCACTTCTGGGGGAGTCATGGCATATCCTCCGGTAGATCAGGCAGAAATATTTCGTTGACCAGCAACGGCTTCCCGGAGAGGAAAAACAAGGTACGCCTGCCCCAAATCATGTCGGGGGCCTGTTCGAGGCTGTTCACCGCTACCCAGAACAGGGGGTGGCGAGGGAGCAATCTAGCGACCTCCATCGTGCCCCGCCGCATCCGTGGATCTGAAAATAACACCTCCCCTAGGGGTCGTTCACCGAGCCGACCAAGGCGGCGGGCAGGGCCATCCAGACTGCTTGACGGAATCAAGGTCCGGGCAAACACCCATGGCACACCCGCGCAATGCAGTTCAACCTCACGGATTATGGCGATCGTACCTCGCCTCACTCCCAGTAGCCTGGATTCGCTGTAGAGGGGTTTGTCCCAGGCCTGTCGACGAACTCGCACCCGAAATGCGCCGGCAGGGCAGGCACTCTTAATACGAGCAGTCAACGACCCTTTATCCTGCAACCAAGAGTAAAGTCCACCCGGCACGCGCCAATGATGGAGGCGCCTACTGTCGATCCAATAGGGCTCAAGACTCCCATAGCGCGGTGCCAACTTAGCGGCTCCGCAGACAGGGCGATCGCCACAAGCGATCACATAAATCATGCATTGATGTACCCCTCCTTTGCCCCTACCCAGCGCCGCACCAAGGGTTCCACGCGGTCCGGGTACTCCGCCAGTATGGTCTCGGCCGCCTGCTGGACGTCGTCGAGCATGAACTGATGCCGTAACAGATCTGCGATTCGAAACTGCATCTCTCCGGTCTGCCGGGTACCAAGCACCTCACCCGCCCCCCTGATTTCGAGGTCTCGTTGCGCAATAAGAAAACCGTCACGGCTCTCCCTTATCACCTTCAGACGCTGCCGAGCACTCTCCGAGAGGGGCGGATGATACATCAGCACACAGTGACTCTCCACCGTACCACGTCCGACCCGCCCCCGGAGTTGATGGAGCTGAGCCAATCCCAACCTTTCGGGATTCTCAATAACCATCAGGCTGGCATTGGGCACATCCACCCCCACCTCAATAACCGTGGTCGCCACCAATAAATCCACATTATGTTGGACAAAATCCTTCATCACCGCATCCCTTTCGGCTAACTTAAGCCTGCCGTGAACCATGCCGATGCGCAGATTTGGCAGTGCTTCGGCCAACCGTTTGCAGGCATCTTCCGCCGCTTGGCACTGCAGGGACTCGGACTCCTCGATCAACGTGCAGACCCAGTAGACTTGGCGCTGCTGCTGACAAGCAACCCGGACCCTGTCGATTACTTCCGCGCGGCGATTGTCCCGCACCACTACGGTAGTAACCGGTGTCCTACCCGGAGGCAATTCATCGATCAGCGACAAATCAAGATCCGCGTAAGCGGTCATCGCCAAAGTGCGCGGTATTGGGGTTGCAGTCATAATCAGCTGGTGGGGCACCCCGCCGGCCCCCGCCCCCTTCTCCCAGAGTGCCATCCGCTGATGAACACCAAACCGGTGCTGTTCGTCGATAATTACCAAACCCAATGCCTGAAACCTCACATCCGACTGAAACAAAGCCTGAGTGCCCACTACGAATTGCATCTCTCCCTCGGCCAATGAATCCAGGATGTCGGCACGGGCCCTACCTTTTTGCCTCCCGGTCAGCCAACCAACCTCCAGACCCAGGGGCTCTAACCAACGCCGGAAGCTTCGCAAATGTTGCTCGGCCAGTATTTCAGTCGGGGCCATCAACGCGACCTGATGACCGGTCTCCACCGCCTGCAGGGCGGCGAGTGCCGAAACTACTGTCTTTCCGGATCCGACATCTCCCTGCATCAATCGCATCATTGGCTGATCACGAGTTAGATCGGCTGATATTTCATCCACTACCCGCCGCTGCGCGCCAGTGAGACAAAACGGCAGTTTGCGCAGTAGGCGCCCCTGGAGATAACCACTGGAGGCAAGGGCTGGGGATCTAAGCCGCCGCTGGCGATGCCGTACGTTCCGCAATCCCAGCTGGTGGGCAAGCAATTCTTCAAAGGCGAGACGTTTCTGTGCCGGATGGCGGCCACTGATCAATAGCTCCAACGAAGTATCGATGGGGGGGCGATGTACAGTACGCAAGGCGCCTGCTAATTCGGGCAATCGATAGCGCTCAAGCAAAGGCTGCGGGATCCACTCCGGCAACAGCGACGGGTTCGATTCTAATAGCTTCAGTGCCTCATCGGTGGTTTTGCGCCAACTCAGTTGATGCATCCCCTCGGTAGTGGGATATAGCGGAGTAAGACTTAAGTCCAGCACCCCGTCGTCCTGGTGACCAAGATAGGAGTACTCTGGGTGGACCATTTCCAGCGCGGACAGTCCGTTACGTACTTCGCCAAAGCAACGCAGCCGGGTTCCCGGACCCAGCGATGCCTGCTGGGCCGAAGAAAAATGGAAAAGTCGGAGTACCAGGGCCCCGGTACCATCCACCAACTCAACTACCAGCGAACGCCGCCGCCCAAATCGGATGTCCGAACCATTCACGACACCTTCAACAACCGCCTGATCCCCGGCTCGAAGATTGGATATCGGGATAATTCGGGTACGATCCTGATAACGGAAAGGCAAGTGAAACAGAACATCCTGCACGGATCTGATGCCGATTCTTGCCAACCGCTCGGCGTTTCGTTTCCCAATTCCTTTAAGATGGGTGATCGGCGTCTTATCCGACCACGATCGCTCCAATGGTGGGTTCAAACCGCCTCCCAATGGTGATACTACGAAACAAGAATGCCAGAATAGCATCATCTGGAAAAGCGCGGGCGTGTTCGCTACTACCCACGGACCATGCCAGGGTAGCGGTCATATCAATCCATCGGGGAGTTATCATGATCTATCAGAAACGGCTCGATCTACAGACGCGGGGGCGGGGTACCTACGAAATCACGAAAGAGGTCATGTCCGCAGTCGAGCGTTCCGGCGTGGCATGCGGGCTGTGCCATGTTTTTGTCCATCATACCAGCGCATCCCTAGTGCTCTGCGAAAATGCGGATTCTACCGTGCGTCACGACCTGGAATCATTTATGTCCAGACTGGTACCTGACGGAGATCCGATTTTCAAGCATACCCTAGAGGGCCCGGATGACATGCCGGCCCACATCCGCTCGATCCTGTCCAACATGGACCTCACTGTGCCGGTTACCGGAGGAAGGTGCGCCTTGGGTACCTGGCAGGGCATTTATTTATGGGAGCATCGCGCCCAACCCCACCACCGGATGATCACGGTAACCGTGCACGGCAACGAGAGAACAGACTAACTCCTGGGGGACCGCGCAAGAAAGCGGGCATCGCTCTCGCAACTGTTCAATCCTTCCATATAGATGGTAAAGTGACGCAGAGACAGCCAAGGGGCCTACAACAACAATGAATGATCAGACACCCGCCCTGCAGGTCGATGGCATGAAAAAATCCTTTGGCAGCCACGAAGTGCTGAGGGGTATCGACCTAATCGCGCAAACCGGTGATGTCATCTCGATTATCGGCAGCAGTGGCTCGGGCAAGAGCACCCTATTGAGATGTGTCAATCTGCTGGAAACGCCAGATGCCGGCGACGTCTATGTACATGGCGAGTTAATACGCATGAAAACCCGGCGCAATGGTCGCCGGGAGGCGGCCGATCACCGGCAGCTGCAGCGTATCCGCTCCAGGCTCTCCATGGTGTTTCAAGGCTTTAACCTGTGGTCCCACAAAACGATCCTGGAAAACATTATCGAGGCGCCGATACACGTGATGAAGCGCCCCAAGACCGAGGCTATTGAGCAGGCCGAACACTTGCTCAACAAAGTCGGCATGTACGAACGGCGCAACTATTACCCGAACCATATTTCCGGCGGTCAACAACAGCGGGCTGCGATCGCCCGGGCGCTTGCGATGGATCCCGAGGTCATGCTCTTCGACGAGCCCACGTCGGCCCTTGATCCCGAACTGGTTGGCGAGGTTTTGCAGGTGATGCGCGACCTGGCGGCCGAGGGGCGCACCATGCTGGTGGTAACCCACGAGATGAGCTTTGCCCGTAATGTATCTTCGCACCTGATGTTTCTGCATGCGGGAAACGTGGAAGAGTTCGGACCGGCCAAAGAGGTCTTCGACAACCCAAATTCAGAGAGAATGCGGCAGTTTGTCGGGACCTAATTATTGGCAGTAAATACAACCGGACCTGGGCATCATGGTTTTACACCGATACGACCGTAAAGGTATATTGTTGGAGTAAGTGCCGGATCAACGCACCGGCGATTTATCAACCAGAATAACTAAGGAGACCGGCTCGATGAAACAACTTTCCATAGGCCTGTTGGCACTCGTGATCGTTTCCAGCAACGTGCTTGCCGATAAGATCCGCATAGGTACCGAAGGTGCATACCCTCCTTTTAACATGATAGACAAAGATGGCAAGGTAGCCGGTTTCGATGTGGATATAGCCCGCGCACTGTGTGAAAAAATGGCCGCCGAGTGCACCTTTGTAACCCAGGACTGGGACGGTATCATCCCGGGTCTGCTGGCAGGCAAATACGATGCAATCGTCGCCTCCATGTCGATTACGGAAGAACGGAAGAATGCGGTGGATTTTTCTGATCGCTACTATTCGAACAGTCTGGCTATGATTGCCAAAAAAGGCGCCGGGATAGATCCGACAAAACTGAATGGACTATCGGTGGGCGCCCAACGGGCGACCATTGCGGCGGATCACGCAGCAAACATCGAGGGTGCCAGCGCGAAGCTCTATGATACCCAGGAAAACGCCTATCTGGATCTTAACTCGGGACGTATCGATGTATTGGTGACCGACCGTCTGCCGGGCTACGACTGGTTAACGTCGGAACAGGGCCAGGAGTTCGAGTTCATCGGTGACAAGATCGATATTGGTGACGAAATTGGTATTGCTGTCCGCAAGGGTGATGCGTTACAAGCACGCTTTAACAAGGCCATTTCAGAGATCCGTGCAGATGGGACTTACGACGAGATCAATGCCAAATATTTTCCATTCAACATCTACTGATCCCGAGACTGGCCAGGGGTGCGGATTGGTCCACCGGCATCCCTGGTTGGCGGGCATCTACCGTACTGCGGGTATCATCGGTTCCTCCAGCCTTCGGAATTCATGGAGCCTCTCTCGATTACTCGCTGCTGATGGTATGCAGCGGACCGGATTGAGTCCCTCATAAGGCAACCGATGCTTGATCTTCAGGGGTTTGGCGGTCAATTTGCTCTCGGTGCCTTGATGACACTGAAGGTAGCGGCTGGAGGGCTAGTCCTGGGCCTGATACTTGGGCTAATCGGCGCCGTACTTAAACTATCCAAATCGAGGATCGCCTATGCGATCGGGGCCGGTTATACCACCGTTATCCGTGGTCTGCCGGAGCTGCTGGTGGTACTAATCATTTATTTCGGTAGCGCTGGCATGCTGACCCGCATAGCCAGCTTGTTTGGTTATCAGGACTATGTGGAGCTAAGCCCCCTTGCCGCAGGAATCATTGCCTTGGGCATTGCCTTTGGGGCTTATGCCACCGAAGTTTTCCGAGGAGCAATCCAGGCCATTCCAAAGGGGCAAATCGAGGCCGCAAAAGCCTGTGGCATGAGCCGGCTACAGGTATTTTTCAGGATCGTTCTCCCCCAAGCTTGGCGTATCGCCATCCCCGGATTGGGCAACCTGTTCCAGGTTCTTCTCAAGGATACCTCCCTCATATCGGTAGTTGGACTGGAGGAGATCATGCGCAAGAGTCAGATTGCGATTTCCAACACCAAAGAGCCCTTCACCTTCTATTTCGCTGCGGCGATGATCTACCTCACCATCACCATTATCGTGATGCTCGCTCAGCGCCGCGCCGAACAGTGGGCCAGCAGGGGGATGCGGGGGCGCGACCAATGAATTGGAATTGGTCGGTAATCATCGAAAGCCTACCACGACTATTCGAGGGGGCATTACTGTCCCTCGAGTTAGTGGCTATCTCGGTACTGGTCGGCGGTATCCTTTCCATTCCGTTGGCGTTAATGCGGTTGTCCAGTAATGCGTATGTCAGCACCCCTACATTGGCATTCACCTTCTTTTTCCGCGGCACACCGCTATTAGTACAACTATTTCTGTTCTATTACGGCCTTGCCCAATTCGATGCGGTGCGGGAAAGCTTTCTTTGGCCGTACTTGAAAGAGGCGTACTGGTGTGCCCTCATTGTGTTCACCCTAAATACCTGTGCGTACACCACGGAGATTATGCGGGGCGCCATCCAGGCTGTACCAAGCGGTGAAATAGAGGCTGCAGAGGCCATCGGTATGAGCAAAATCACATTGCTGAGGCGTATCACCTTACCACTTGCCTATCGCATCGCATTGCCGGCTTACAGCAACGAGATAATCCTCATGCTCAAGGGCAGCGCGCTGGCCAGCACCATTACGCTTCTCGATCTAACCGGGATGGCGCGGACCATCATTGCGCGCACCTACATGCCGGTCGAGATCTTCTTTGCAGCAGGCTGCATCTACTTGCTGCTGACGTTCCTGTTTATTCAGGTCTACCGGCTGATTGAACAGCGAATGTTAAGACACTTGCGGCAGGAAAGTGCCGCAGGTTAACCTAGCTCAATCACCCCATCCATTTCCACGGACACACCCCGGGGAAGGCTCGCCACTCCGATCGCTGCCCTTGCCGGGTACGGCTCGTTAAAATATTCACTCATAATCCGGTTGACCGCAGGAAAATCTGCTAGATCGATAAGATAGACGTTTAGCTTGACAAAATCGTCCAATCCACCACCCGCTGCCTTGGCAACCGCGCGCAGGTTATCGAAAACCCGGCGGATCTGTTCCTCGATACCACCCTCAACCACTTCCGAGGTTTCGGGCACCAACGGTATTTGCCCGGAAAGATAAACCGTGGTGCCTAGCTTGACACCCTGGGAATAAGTACCGATAGCTTGAGGTGCCTCATCTGTATGAATAATCTCTCGTGGCA
>JAGRGP010000155.1 GCA_020445415.1 Gammaproteobacteria bacterium
TCGGTATCGCAGTGCACGACTTCACAGCCGTGAACCTGCTCCAGCCAATGAGGTACCGAGGGGAGGCCTGCATAGCTGCCGAGCAGTAAGCGGTTGCTGGATACCCTCTGCCGATCATCACCGACATGAGCGCCAAGATTCAAGCTGTCATAAGGCGCCCGGCTGACGCCACCCAATCTTGTAGTAAACAGTGCCTGCACATTTTTCGGTGCCGGCCACTCGGGAGTGATCAGCTCAACCATCATGCTGGTCCGCACGCAGCAATTGCAGCAGTCGCAAAAGATCCGCAGGCGCGGCGGATTCCCACTCCATCCATTCGCCGTGCCGGGGATGCGTCAGCCCCAACCTGTGTGCATGCAGTGCCTGACGGTTGAAGCCATACAGACAACCTTGCAGTTCAGGGCTCATCCCGGCAACCAGCCGCAAACGACCGGCATAGCTCTGATCACCCACCAACGGATGACGGATATGTGCCATATGGACTCTTATCTGATGGGTTCTGCCGGTTTCCAGATTCACCCGCAGCAGGCTGTGCGCGCGAAACCGCTCCAACACCCGATAGTGCGTCACAGCTGGTTTTCCGTCCGCAACAACAGCCATCCTGGTGCGGTGCATCGGGTGTCGCCCGATGGGTTCATCCACGCATCCCCCGGCGGTCAGAACTCCGGTGGCGACCGCCAGATACTCCCGCTTTACCGTACGACGCTGCAGTTGTTCCACCAACGATTTATGTGCCGCCAATGTGCGCGCAACCACCAGCAGGCCTGAGGTATCCTTGTCCAAGCGATGCACTATTCCAGCCCTGGGAAGCTGTATCAACCCGGGATCCCGATGCAGCAATGCATTCTGCAGGGTACCGTCCGGATTGCCCGCCGCCGGATGTACCACGAGCCCGGCCGGCTTGTCGATCACCAGAATCTCATCGTCCTGATAACTTACCTGTAACGGAATCGCCTGCGGCCGGCTCTCCACCTGCTCTTCCAGCCTGGCTTCAAGTACGATCTCCTCACCACCGAACAGCTTCTCGCGCGGACGGTTCACCTCCCGCCCGTCCCTGCTGACCCGTCCATCCCGAATCCAGCGCTGCAGCCGGGCACGCGAAAACTCTGGGAAAAGTACCGATAACGCCTGGTCAAGACGGCTTCCGGAGTGCTCTGTCCCGACTCGGGCAGTATAAAACTTTGTTTGCTCACCCCTGTCCAACGATTGTTCCTTGGCATTCATGTGACAGCCCTACTCCTGAAATCGGTTTCCGGGCATCGACTATTGGCTCGTCCAACTGGTAATCGGGTATAATTTATTATCCGATCAACCATCCTTCTCGGAAGCAATGAAGATAATCCGGATCCTCCTCGTTTCAGCCACCCTGCTGCTCTCAGCCTGCTCGCTCCTACCAGAGCAGATCGATGAAACCAAAGATTGGAGCGCGCAGAAATTTTATATAGAGGCGTCTGAATCAATGGCCGCCGGTGATTATCAGAAAGCGATCGAATACTACGAAACGCTCGAAGCACGCTACCCGTTTGGTCAGTACGCCATTCAATCTCAAATTGATGTGGCATACGCCTACTATAAGGATGGCAAAGCGGTGGAGGCAATAGCGGCAGCAGACCGCTTCATCAAACTCCACCCACGTAACCCACATGTCGATTATGCCTACTATCTAAAGGGCCTGGTCAATTTCAATCGCAACCTTGGTTTCATCCAACGTTTCATTCCGACCGACACCTCTCAGCGCGACCCGGTCACTACATTGAGTTCGTTCAACGATTTTGCCGAGCTGGTGCGGCTCTACCCGGATAGCGAGTACTCCGCCGATGCCCGCCAACGTATGGTCTACCTGCGCAACAACCTGGCAATGAACGAGATGCATGTCGCACGCTACTATATGAAGCGGGGCGCCTATCTGGCAGCGGCCAACCGCTGTGTTACCGTAATAGAGAAGTATCAGCGCACGCCATCAGTGAAAGAAGCGCTTGAAATTCTCGCACTGGCTTATGACAAGCTGGGCATGCAAGAACTTTCAGCGGATGCACGGCGAGTACTGGCGATAAACCAAGCCAGCGGTGCATTGGAGATACCCGAAACCGAGGTGGAGGAGTCGTACGGACGTAAAATCTGGAATTATCTGGAGCTGGATAAGAACTGATCGTCTCCGCCCCCTCATACCCCAAATAATGAGGGGACAGGAAGTAACGATATGCCACAGCTATATCGCAGCTGAATCCTCCTCTCCGGTACGGATCCTGACCACTTTTTCCACCGAAGTCACAAAGATCTTTCCATCTCCAATCTTACCGGTGCGTGCGGCGTTGGTAATCGCCTCGATACACTCATCCAACTGTTCTTCGTTGATCACCACCTCAATCTTGACCTTGGGTAGAAAATCGACGACATACTCGGCCCCGCGATAGAGCTCTGTGTGACCTTTCTGACGCCCAAAACCTTTAACCTCACTGGCCGTCATACCGGTAATACCCACCGCCGATAGCGCCTCCCGGACATCGTCCAGCTTGAAAGGCTTGATGATTGCGTCAACCTTTTTCATTTGATTCGACTCCTGAGTATCAATTAACTGAATATCTCGCTCTGCTTTGGACAGGCTTAGTATGCCGGGACTAAAAACCACTCGTCAAAGGATAGCGCCGATCACGTCCAAATGCCCGCTGGGTAATTTTCACTCCGGGTGGTGCCTGCCTGCGCTTGTATTCATTCCGGTCTACCAAACGGGTGATGCGCTTTACCAACTCGCGCTCGAAACCGGCGGCCACTATCTCGTCCACCCCTTGATCACTCTCCACGTAGCGCTGAAGTATCTCGTCCAAAAGCGGGTACGGTGGCAGCGAGTCTGAATCTTTCTGATTCGGAGCCAGTTCGGCAGAAGGCTCCCGGGTAATTACACGGTGCGGGATCACCTCGCCCTTGCGGTTGCGATATTCGGCAAGACGATAGACCAGCATCTTGGGCACATCTTTTATCGGTGCAAAACCACCTGCCATATCACCGTAAAGGGTCGCGTAACCTACCGACATCTCGCTTTTGTTGCCTGTGGTCAGCAGGATTTTTCCTTTTTTATTGCTGATCGCCATCAGGATGACACCGCGACAACGAGCCTGGATATTC
>JAGRGP010000156.1 GCA_020445415.1 Gammaproteobacteria bacterium
CCTTCGGCCAGGCTGCCAACACCACCCTGGGAGTCAACAAGCCAGCCCCCGCCGCTACCCCCAGAACTCCCACCGCCAGCGAGCCCTTCAACATGATTCTTCGGTACGTATTCATCCGCATATCCTCCCAGAAATAGTTTACTTAGTGGCCGACTGTCGTAAGCCCAGCGCTTACCCAGCTCTGCATACCGCCGCGATACCACTTTAACTTGTACGGAGGATATCCTAGCTTCACCAGGGTACGGATATTGGCAGCCGACTGGGGACACCATACGCCGTTGCAAAACAGCACCAACGTCTTCGCGTTTCGGAAATCCCACTTGCCATTAGCCTTGCGAGCGTGAAAGGTGCCCACCAGTATCTCATTCAGCGATTCGGCCTCTTCCGGGCTTCCAAAGGTGCCTTGGGCATCGATATTGATCTTGTTCCAGGGAACATTGACCGAACCCGGTACGGTACCCCTCACCATCCATTCCGGGGTACGCGAATCCACCACCAGAATGGTTGGATCACCATCGGCAAGCTTCTTGAGGTAATCCAGAACCTCCAACTCACCGATGGTTTCGACTCCCGGGGCGATCGTCATGGGCTGGATACAGAACGGCGGGCACTCCCTTGCGGTACTGGAATAGGCCGCTGGGATCACCGCGTTTTCATCAGCCGTGCGGGTGATGGTCACCTTCTGGCCTTTGTGCATGACGTCCACACTGGGCAGCGCGGCCGTGATCTTGTGGCCCTTACCCACAACCGCCGCCGCTACCGCTGGGGAAGCCCCTTCTCCCACTTGGAAGTAAGACGGCAGTTTCAGCTCTTTCTGAGACACCGCCTGCTCATAACCAAGAGCCGCTTCGTCCCCGGCAATCCGAGCCAATGTGATGGCGCGCTGGTAGTCACCCCCTTTAAGCGCCTCCTCGGCCTTTTGAATATGGCTCGCGGTATCCCGCCATTCACCATCGACCGACGCCGCCTTCTTTCTCGCCGCTTCCGCCGCTTCAATCATCTTTGCCGCCTGCGCCGCACTGGCATCGGTGGCCTTTTCCTGGGCCGCAAGCAGAGACCCAGATCCACCGCCGACCATGGCCGTCAGCAGCAGTGTGCTCAATAGTTTTCTTGATCGCATAGCTATGCTCCTGTTCAGTAGGCCAAATCGATTATTTGCGTGCGCCGGGGCCATTCAGCTCCAGTCCGTTGCTCAGATAGGTCAGGAAATACTCGAGATTGCGATACTGCTCGCCCTGAGCCTCAAGCGCCTTGGCCCGAATGTTTTCGTTGCAACCACTGAAACGGCGATGCAGCGTACCGACCGTTCCCCACTTGGAGCGGTACACGGGCCAGTGCGTGGTATGCCCGACACTGGGACTCAAGATTTCGGTACGCACCTGCATACCCGGATTCTGCAGGTGGCAACTGGCACAGGAGAAATTGAGCTGCCCGCGCCGGGTAAAATAAAACTTCTTGCCTGCCTCGAAGGCCGCCAACGCCCTTGGATCGTCTTCCGGTACCTCCACATTGGTAACTTGGCCGCGGGACTCAAATGCAATGTAGGAGAGAATTTCGGTGATCGGTCCCCTTTTATACTTCAGGGGCTTCTCGCCATTGGCTTCACGACACTGATTGATAGCCAATGGCAATGTCATCACCAGGCCCTGCTCTTTATCCCAGTGGGGGTATTTGTGGGCGATCACCGGACCATCCGGAAAACAATCTTTATACGTTTTGCCGTTGGCAAATGGTGTCTCCCACATCTCACGCCCAGCATCGATGAAAGGCTCGTAGGGGGGAAACTCTTCAATTGCCTCCCAGTTCTCTCGGCCTACCTTGTCGATGGCATAGGCACCGTTGACATATTCTTCCCTTGGCAAGTCGGGAAACTTCCATTTGTAAGCCTTTACGAACGCTTCCCGGTCATCTTCCGGCGCTGCCTGGACCCCCAAGGCAACACCGCCAACAAGCGCTGTAGCCGTCAAGATTTTCAGTATATTTTTCATGATCATTCTTGTCTCCGACATGGGAATTCTGTAGTTACCGGTCGAGCTGTCAAAGGGACCAGATGTATTCGACCACATAGTCGATTTCCTCTTCGGTCAATACCTTGTATTTACCGAACGGCACCATGGCAGACTCGGGGTTATTAGCGGTGGGATCCCAAATCTGGGCCCGTAACTTCGACTTGTCGGGATAGCGAGCCTTCATGGCGATCAGCGGGGGGCCGAGGTTACCGGGGGACTCGCCATTGTCCATCATGTGGCAGGCAAGACAGTTACCTTTGGTGCGTCCAAAGGCGATAGCTTTGCCCTTTGCGATCGCCGCCGCGCCCTCATCGGCGTTAACTGCGGAAGTAACTAGCAGTGCTCCGGTAAGTACCGCTAGCGTGCTGGCCAGCGCGGCCAGTCTTCTTATGTTTCCCGTCATCTTATCCTCCAAGTTGCGGATAGTTTGAGTACCATGAATTCGATCTGGGTAAGGAACTGCTGCCCGCGGTCACGAAACCTGGATGTGGCCATCCCCGTGCCCAACTTCGATACGCTATCAGCGGATGGGGTGGTTATGGCTTCGGGGGATTAAATAACGGACCGCATTGCTATGTAATTGGAAGATGTGTGAACCCCTATTATGGTTTTCCCTAATAGGTATCCAGGGAAAGCATCATGCGCATCAGGTCAGACAACGTATCGGCCTCCATTTTTTCCATTACCTTGGCACGATGCGCCTCGACGGTTGACTGACTGACGTTCAGATCGGCTGCAATGATCTTGTTTCGCTTACCGGCGATGACCAAGTCTAGCACCTCCCGCTCCCGGGGGGTAAGCCTTTGATACCGTTCACGGATGTCCGCCAGCCGCGATGCCTCGCCCCTTTGCAAGGAGTCTTGCTCAATAGCACGATGCACGCTGTCGAGCAGTACCTGATCGTTGAATGGCTTTTCGATAAAGTCCAAGGCACCTGCCTGAACCGCCCTGACCGCCATCGGAACATCCCCATGTCCGGTGATGATAATGATCGGCGGGTGCCTACCCTGTTCGGCCAAACGAGCCTGGAGGTCCAACCCCGATAGGCCCGGCATGCGGACATCCAGCAACAGGCATCCCGCTCGGTTTGGATCGAACTGCTGCAGGTAGTCCTGTGCCGATTCGAAGGTCTGCACCCGCAGACCCACCGACTCCATAAGCAGCTGTATGGCGTCGCGCACCTCCTGGTCGTCATCCACGATAAACACACAGGACTCGATACTCACTCTCGCTCCTCCCCCGTCACGCCCATGGCCGGTAAGGTGAACCTGAATACGACCCCCCATCCCGCTTCCGTATCGGTGAAAAGCCTGCCATCGTGGGACTCGATGATCCCCTTGCTGATTGACAGTCCGAGTCCCATTCCCTCTTTCTTGGTAGTAACGAAGGGGTTGAACAACTGCCCCCTGATCTCTTCGTTCAGCCCCGGGCCGGTATCGGCCACAGAGACCAGGATTTCGTTTTTCGACCGGCTCATCCGCGTCTGAATCCTCAGTTGGCGACGACGATTATCCACCTCGGTCATCGCCTCGATGGCGTTTCGGACCAGATTGAGAATGACCTGATCGATCTGAATATGCTGGACCAGCACACGATCAATTCCAGTGTGCAGGTCGGTCAACAACTGTACGCTAGCCCGTCGCGCCTCGGGCCGAATCAAGATCAGCACCTCGGCAATGAGTTCATTGATGTCCACCAGCGTCCGTTCGGGTTGTTCCTTACGCACAAATTGACGCAACTGGCGGATGATCTCGCCCGCCCGATCGGCCTGGGCACTGATCCTTTCCATCACGTCCGCGCATCTCTCCCGCGGGACCTCACCGGATTCCAACATGCGAATGCAGGCATGAGAGTTGGTTGCAATCGCGGTCAGCGGTTGGTTGAGCTCATGGGCGATCCCCGACGCCATCTCCCCCATCGTGCTCAATCGCGCCACATGGGCCAGCTCCATGAGATGTTGATTTGCCGCCTCTTCGGCCTTCTTACGCTCGCTGATATCCCGAAATACCACCACACTGCCCACGGTCTGGCCGTTCTCGTCTCGGATCGGGGTACTGCTGTACTCGACCGGTATGGCACTGCCATCTTTTTTCCAGAATATATCGTCGTCGACGAAGCGGGGGGTCTGATCGCGAAACGTTTGGTACACAGGACAGTTGTCGGCTTGGTGGCAACTGCCGTCCGAGCGCGTATGGTGGAGTAATTGATGTTGGTTCCGGCCAATCAGTTCATGGGCGGGCCAGCCGGTGATCTCCTCCATGGCGCGGTTGACAAAGGTCGAGTTTCCGTCCAGGTCAACCCCTGATATCCCGTCGGAAACAGAGTTCAGAATTAAGTCGTGCTGACGCTGCAAATGGAGCTTGGATCGCTGCAGCTCGCGGTTGAGGCGCACTACCCAAGTTGTCATGACCGACATCACCAGAAAAAAGGCAAGTGCAATTACCGGCCAATACCAATAACGGCGAACCGCATCGATCAACGTGAACGCTCCCAACTCTTGGTAGGGAGGAAGATGAAGCTCCTGAAACAACTCGTGCACCGACTGGTAGTCCAACGGCACCGTCCATCCCGCGTAGTTTCCCGCCTCCGCGGCGGCGCTGAATCTAGGCATGTTTAGCAACGCCACCGCCACCTTCTGAGCCAGCTGGTTGGAGGTGTGTTGCAGCTTGCTAAAAGGCCATTCGGGATAAAGCCGGGTGCTCCGTGCAAACGGGAAATCGGTATGCCCCTTGGGACTGACGATATTGAACTCGTCAAGGCGGATTTGGCCGGTGGAAGCCATCCGCTCGAGGATATTGGTACGCACGGTACCTACATCCACGCGTCCCGCCAAGACATCCATTACCACTTTGTCGTGGGTCCCGGCAAATTCGAGCTTGCTCAAATCCCGGTAAGGGTCGACTCCGGCCATTCGCAGCTCTCGCCAGGCCATTTGAAATCCACCTAACGAAGTCTCATCCACCGCCAATAAACTCTTTCCTTCGAGGTCCGCCAGGGTGGTGATGTCCCGGCGGTCACTGCGGACAAACACCACTCCGCCAAAAACATTGTATGGCGTATCCGCGACTAGGTTATCCAGGGTGGCGATCCGCGACACCCGATAGCGCACCTCCATGTTTACATAGATACTCGAGTTGACGAGCAGAAAATCGACCTGACCGAACTTCACCGTTGGATCCACCTCGCTAAAGTCCAGCGGCACAATTTCAAAGCGACAACCGGGAATGCTGTTGGTGAGGTATTCCGCGGTGGGCGACCAGTTCTTGATAGTGATGTCAAACCCGCGATGGCTCAGGACTCCGATGCGGACCAACTGATCGGCTGGATTCGCCGACAGGGAACTGAAGATTAGAAGGACAATCGCGAAGACACGCATCCCCATAGTACTCATCGCCAGTGGAGGAATTTCAGCCTAGCAGAAAAGGGGTTAGCCGTCAGGCCATTGTAGAGGCTTACTGGAACCTATCTCAAGATTGCTGCACGCCACAGATACGGCGTTAACATCTGCCTCAAATGGTCATTTACTCCGTGTAAACGGCGTGTTTTCGGCCGGTTTCGCCTGGTCTCGAAGTCGTTCGCTAACTTTGAGATAGGTTCTGGTAATTTGCTCGGCCAACCCCATAATCATTAATGAGAACGGAAAATAGCGGAGGGTTGAGCTGTGGCAAATTATCAACATATTCTCGTTGCGCTGGATTTTTCCGATGAAGGTTCAAACGTCATGGAGCGGGCTCTTGAGACGGCCGCGCAAAATCAGGCCAAGGTTAGTCTCATCAATGTAGTCGAGTACACCAGCGCGATGTATGCTGGAGATATTCCCGTACCGGAAGAGTTAAATCTGGATCAGCAACTTCTGGATCAGGCAAGGGCGCGCATGGGCGAGATAGCCGACCGTTTCGGGATCACTGGCGGCCAACAGCTAGTGGAGATTGGTGTCCCCAAAAAAGAGATCGTGGGGGCAGCCGAGAAACTAGGCGCCGACCTGATCGTAATTGGCAGCCACGGTCGTCACGGTCTGCAATTGCTCCTCGGCTCCACCGCCAACGGCGTACTCCACCAGGCGCGCTGTGACGTGCTGGCGGTGCGGGTCGGAAAGGTTTAGTTGTGGCCGGCACTCCGGACGGAGCGCCGGCCAGGGCCGGGAGATGCGAACAAGGCGCGAGTTAGCGATGAGAAGCGCCCGGGGGCATCCCGGGTATCGGAAAGGTGAGAAGCGTGGTCTCCACAGCTCGTTACTGTGAATAGTGAGGTGAATCAAAAGCCCGCTGTTCCTGGCCTTCCACAATAGGCTTGAGGTAGATCTCGACCCGCCGGTTAAGCTGACGCCCCGCCTCCGTCTCATTGCTAGCGCGAGGTTCGTTCATACCTCTCCCTTCGCTTCGCATGCGCTCGTAGGGAACACCCCGGCGCCCCAGGTAGGAAACCACGCTCTCCGCGCGAGCTTCGGAGAGCCGTTGGTTATAAGCAGCAGAACCGGTGCTATCGGTATGTCCCACAACATGGACCACGGTACGGTCGTACTTGATGATCACATCCGCCAGCTTTCCAAGTGATGGCTCAAACGCAGGTTTTACGTCGGACTTGTTAAAGTCGAATGAGACCTCGGAATCTAGGCTCAGCTTTAGCGTATCATCCTTCAGTCTTTCGATTTCCAGCTGATTTTGGCGCTGTTCATCCGCGAGCGCCTGATCAAACTCTTGTTGCTGCCGGTCCATGTAGTGACCGGTTGCACCACCGGCCAATGCCCCGACCGCCGCGCCTACCCACTTCCCGGAGCCATGGCTGATCTGGTGGCCAATCACCGCACCGGCGATCGCACCCACGGCAGCTCCGGCCTTGGCACGCCGATTGGGATCGTCTGTGGCGCATCCGCTGACCACCAGCACCAACAACAACGGTGGTATCGTTTTCAATAATCTCACGATCTCTCTCCTGAATTCCCGCGAGCGCAAGAAAAGCGCTCCCGCGGTAATTCTAACCGATCGGATATAATTCGGAAACGAGCCTGTTCGCCAGAGCGCACTGGGGTTATCGATGAATTACTGCACCACCGATGGTTGCCGCCCCAGGCCATTCCAATCCCGGACTAACGCGTAGAATGCCTTTGCGGGAAGTGGCTCCGCGAACAGGTATCCTTGGCCCAAATCACAACCATGGGCCTCTAACAGCGCGAGCTGCTCCGGGGATTCAACCCCCTCGGCTACTACCTCGAGATTCAGCCCGCGAGCCATGGAAATAATGGTGAGGGTAATGATCGCGTCATCCTGCAGCGACGTAATGCCGCGGATGAAAGACTTGTCGATCTTCAGGCGATTTATCGGTAACTGTTTTAAATACCCGAAGGTGCTGTAACCGGTGCCAAAATCGTCCACGGATATGTTCCCGCCCGCGGCTTGGAACTGCCTGAGTAATGCCGTCGCGTACTCCATGTTACGCATCAAAGCGCTCTCGGTGACTTCCAACTCCAACCGACTGGGATCAAGCTGAAGTGAATCGACAATCTTCAGGAAATTATCGATCACATCCCGGCGTTCAAGCTGCACTGCGGACAAGTTAACCGACAGGCGCGGTAACTCCAGTCCTTGGCTATGCCAATCGGAGAGCTGACGGCTCGCCGATTCGAACACCCAAGCACCGATTTGGTGGATGAGACCACTCTCCTCCGCCACCGGTATGAAATCGGTGGGAGGGATATAGCGTTCCTCAGCTACCCGCCAGCGCAGCAACGCCTCCGCACCGATGATGCGCCCACTGCTGATCTCTACCTGTGGCTGGTAATGAAGTACGAATTGATCCCCGGCAGCCAGCGCTTGGTTCAAGCCGAGTTCAATGTCCTGCCGATCCCTGACCCGTTTATGCAAGTCCGTGGAAAAAAAGCGGAGCTGGCTGAGATCCCCCACGCTTCGGTTGCGCAGCGCCAGGTAAGCATTGTTAAGCAGTGCCTCGCTGTCTTCGCCATCCTGAGGGTAGAGGCTAATTCCGATGCTGGCGGTAATCGCGAGTTGGGGATCGATGGAGGGGTATGGGCGTGACAACTGCTCGATAATCTTCTCAGCCACCGTTACCACCGCCGTCCTGGAGCCGAGTTCCTCGAGCACCACGACGAACTCATCGCTTCCATTCCTGGCAAGAATATCGCTCTCCCTGACACTCGCCCTCAACCGCTCGGCCACCCGTTTGAGAAGCCTGTCCCCGCCATGATAGCCCAGGCGGGCATTGACCTGCCTGAACCGATCGAGATTTACGAATAGTAGTGCGATCTCGTAGTGCCCCCGATTCGCCCGGCGAAGATCCTGCTCCAACTGGGATATCAACAGCGAACGATTAGGTAGGCCGGTCAGTGGATCGTAAAAGAGTGATTGTCCTCGGGCATCCCGGGATAACCGTGCGCCAGACTTTTCGAACAATCTCACCATCCATCCGTGCCGCTGCCCAAACCTGTCCAATATCATGCGGCTTTCGACCCCTACCAGCTGCCCACGCTGGTCGGGGCTCTTCAAAAGATAATAGGGAGAGCTTTCTGCCTGCCCGACTCCATCCCCGTTGCCATCGAACGGGGTGGTTCCCCTATCGTCGATCAATCCCAGGGTTTCGCTAACCATCCGTCCCCGTAACCAATCCAAACGAAAGCCGGTTAGCCGTTCCGCGGAGGGACTCATATATTCGACCCTTCTCTCCCCATCGACCACGACAATGTTCTGATCCAAGGCAGCGTATGCTGCCTGAGCCCGCTCTCGTTCCCGGCTTGACTGTGAGAGGGCACTACGAAGACTACCCCACAGCCAAAGCAGGTAGCTGGCACTGGCGAGAATCAATGCATCCGATGGCGAAAACCAACGCTGATAATGGACCAGCAGTAACATCGTTATCCCCAGAATTCCCACGAGACTGGTGGTCCATACCAGCAATGCTCCCCCTGGAGAACACATCGGAAACAGTAGCCATAACAGGCACAAGGGGACAATAGTCAGTATAAACTGCCAGGGTCTGTCCAAAGACTGCAAGGTTATCTTTCCTAGCAGTGAATCCAGTACGTTGGCGTTGTATTCCACACCCGCCATCAACTGATGCTCAGCCGATGCTGGGGTCGCAAGCCGATCGCCGAGACCAACTGCGGTTGCGCCAACCAGCACCCATTTGTCCCTCAGCAGGTCCGGATCCACCGTGCCCCTCAGCACATCGACGAACGACAGCGTCTTGAAATGGCCCG
Source organism: Gammaproteobacteria bacterium (assembly GCA_020445415.1). Classification (GTDB taxonomy): domain Bacteria; phylum Pseudomonadota; class Gammaproteobacteria; order Chromatiales; family Chromatiaceae; genus HKST-UBA178. The sequence goes on from JAGRGP010000156.1 coordinate 9,220, forward strand.
CAGGCCCCGCATAGGGAATCAAGATTCGGTAGTCACGTTGCCAGCTTTCGGAACCCGCTTCCTGAGCGAGGGGGTTGCGCTGCCCCGGAAGATTAACGCCATCAAGCGCTCCACCCAGTTCCAGCATCGCCAGGGGTAACGCGGGCCATCTGGCGCTGCCCAGACCCGCCTTGAGAAAGATGCTGCGAGACAGGCCATCCTGATCTAGCTCCACATCGATGTGACCGAGCATACCCGCCGCCTGGGCATACGCAGGTATCGGGAACACCGTTTCCAGTGCCGCCGTTTGCGGACTACGCCTGGGAAAGACCGGCAACACAACCAGACCGCTAGCGGCGATCGCCTCTGCTAGGAATTTATCTCCCTGGGGATCATCAGTATCCGGTTCCGTAAAGATGATATCTAGACCGATCGCCCTGACCGCGGATTCATTCAGCTTGTGAATCAGCTCGCCATGCAGGCGCCTGGACCAAGGCCATCGCCCCAGCGCCTGAATACTGCGTTCATCGATACTCACGATGCGGACCGAATCATTGGCCGGCCTGTGGTACCAGGCAGCATGGAGGTCGTAGATGAGCAGATCCAGCCGCTGAAACGGCTTTGTATACGACAGCACCAGAGCCGCCAAGAGGAACAGACTGAGGGCCAACAGCGCGGTTCGCCGGTCCGCGACCGAAACCGACAATGTCACAACACCAACAGCAACCAAAGGGAAAGAGGAAGCAAGACGAACCAGCCATGATCCTCCCGTCCCTTGACTTCGATACTCTGGGTCCTCCCGAAGGGGCCCGCGACACCGTCTTTGTCGATCGTCCTGATACGCATGAAATAGGTGTCCGGAGGGGGTGCGCTCACGTGGTGACGGGGTTGCTCGGTCCGTAGATCCTCGATAATCCGCTCAAACTCAGGGTCGGTGGCAAGCTGAAAATGAAACTGCTGGCCAGGCGCACCCGGACGCCAATGAAAGGTAAGTCCCTGATCATCCACCTCCGGCGGCTCGGTCCGAGGCGCCTTTGGCAAAACCCGGAATGGCTGGGGGTATCCCAGTGGCCCGCTTTTGCCGTTCTCGTCAAGCGTCGATACACGCCAGTAATAGGGACCGGGCTCAAGATCGCCGGAGGGCGTTACCTGTTCGCTGGAGAGTCTTGGCAAGACCAGGATCGGCTTATCCATCTCGGGGTCACGGGCCAGTTCAAACCGGTAGCCCGAGCCACCCTCCGGCTTGGCCCACTCAAATTTAGGCCTTGGGTCATCAAATGCGCTCTCCGCAGTCGGGAACACCTGAAACGGAGGGGGCGGGCGAATATTGAGTTTGACGAGTCGGATGGCATCACGGCCCTCGATACCTTGCGAATCGATACCGCGAATCCGCATCTGGTAATCGCCGTCGGGAAGGCTCGATAAATCGATGCGGATCTGCTCATCGGAATAGCGGTTGTCGATGGTGGGGGCAGTGAAATCACCGCGCGCCGAGACTTGCACCCGATAACCTTTTGCCCCGGCAAGCGGCGCCAGCTCAAATGTGGGGACGGGATCCTCGATCAATTCTGGAACTGCAGCCAGCGCTGGCGCCGGCAACAGCCTGACCGGCTTTGACGGGGGCTTGCCCTGCCGGGCAATAAGTCCAAAGCCGCCTTTAAGGTCCAGCGTTCTTTTCGGCTCCACCACCTGAACACGGCCGGAAGTAACCTCCACTTTGGATGCCTTGCCAGCATCCTCATTAGTAATCCGGAATCCGGTACCCCGTACCGAAGTGAGCGCCGAAGGAGTGAATATTTCAAACCGGGATCCCGACTTCTTATCGGGGTTAACCAGGCTTTCGGAACCGCCGCGCCTTAGATGCATGCGGCTATCGATTACGTCGCCCTCACCATAGCCTTGCATCTTTTCCAGTTCGAGACTGCTGTCACCGGTCAACAACAGCTGCGTTTTGTCACCAAACTCCAGCAGCAGGCTGGAACCAGGTTCCGTTACCACCTGGTCGTGAGCCCTTAACAACTCGCCAGTGTGGGCCGGACGTTGGGTTCCCTGGCGGTCCCGGATCTCTACCTTGCCGTGAACATCGACGATCCGTGCCCCGACCCGGCTGACTTTCGACCACTGCAAAGGCATCCTCAACCGGGTACCCGGTGGCATGCGTTTCGGCTGCTCGATGCCGTTGAGCTCAAGCAACGGTAACCAATAACGCATGCTCAGCATATAGCGTTCGGTGAGGTTCCAAAGATTATCACCTGGCTGAACGGTGTAAACCCATTCACTAGCCAGGGTAAGGGAAGGTAGCAACGCTACGGAAAACAATAACCCCTTCAATCTCCCCATGGTCCAGCTCCATTATGCCGCTGCAGCAGTTGGGTGTTTCTATCTAGATTAGCCCAATCTATCAATATCTTGCTAAAACTCAAGCAACCCAGACCCTGGCATTCCGAAACAATCTTAGCCAGGGCCCCTCTTCACCCCAATCATCGGGGTGCCATGAATTCTGAACCGAGCGCACCACCCGCTCCGGATGGGGCATCATTATGGTCACCCGACCATCCTCGCTGGTAAGGCCGGCAATCCCTTCCGGAGACCCATTCGGATTGGCGGGATAACGTTCGGTGACTTCTCCGGAATTTTCCAGATAACGTAGGGCGATACCGGGTTGGCTCCGTTGCTGATGCGTCGGGTCGCGAAACTCCGCCCGGCCCTCGCCATGGGCTACCGCAATCGGGAGACGAGAGCCGGCCATACCTTGTAACAAAATGGATTGGCTGGGTTCTACGCCAACCGTAACGAAGCGAGCCTCGAACTGCTCTGAGCGATTTCGAACGAAACGCGGCCAATGACTTGAACCCGGAATCAATTCATGAAGATTGGAAAACATCTGACAACCATTACACACACCCAACGCGAAGCTGTCGGCTCGCTGGAAAAACGCCGCGAATTGATCCCGGGCCCGGGAATTGAACAGGATAGACTTGGCCCAACCCTCTCCAGCCCCCAATACATCGCCGTATGAGAATCCACCGCAGGCCACCAGCCCCTTGAAGCGATCCAGACTTACCCGACCCTCGATGATATCGGACATGTGAACATCCACACTGTTGAATCCCGCCCGGTGAAAAGCATATGCCATCTCGATCTGCCCGTTGACACCTTGCTCCCGAAGCACTGCCAGGGGGGGCCTAACCCCAGTAGCGATCATTGGGGCCGCGGGATCGGCTGCCAGATCGAAGGTCAGCTCCACCTGCATTCCGGGGTCGCGATCATCGGCAATACGCTCGTACTCCTCCCACGCGCATTCTGGATGATCGCGCAAGGCTTGCATTTCTCGGGTCGTCTCCGACCAGGCCTGCTGCAACTCGATCCGGGTGGCGGTAAACACCGACCGCCCGCTGCGGCGGAAATCCAGTGTTCCACCGGGATCGATCCTGGCGATAACATGACACTGACGTCCCAGCCCCGCATCGTGCAGCAGCTTCAACACCAAGTCGGTATCCTGATGAAGAACTTGAATGACGGCACCCAATTCCTCGTTGAATAAGACCTCCAGATCCGCTTCTCCCAGATCATCAAGGTCGACGACAAGACCACAACGGCCCGCAAAAGCCATCTCACACAAGGTGACGAAGAGGCCTCCGTCGGAGCGGTCATGGTAGGCAAGCAACAATCCGTCCCGATTGAGTTCCTGGATGACCGCGAAGTACCGTTTTAGCGCGTCGGGATCGTTCAAATCCGGGCCACGATGACCAAGCTGCCCATACACCTGGGCCAGGGCGGAAGCCCCAAGCCGGTTGGCTCCTTTACCAAGATCGACGAGCAACAGGTCACTGTCGCCCCGATCTCCTCTCAGCTGGGGAGTCAAGGTCTTACGCACATCGGATACGGTTGCAAAGCCGCTGACGATCAAAGACAGTGGCGCGGTAACCTCCCGGCGATTACCGTCCTGTTCCCAAACTGTCTTCATCGACATGGAATCCTTTCCCACGGGGATGGCGATACCAAGCGCCGGACAGAGATTCATCCCCACTTCTTCCACCATCTCGTACAGCCGGGCGTCCTCTCCAGGATGACCGGCAGGGGCCATCCAGTTGGCCGAGAGCTTGATGTCGCCAAGTTTGTCGATAGCCGCGGCAGCCAGATTGGTGATCACCTCGCCCACCGCCATGCGGGCCGATGCCGCCGCATCCACCAAGGCCAGTGGCGTGCGCTCACCAATCGCCATGGCCTCACCGGCATAGCCCAGATAATCGGCAAGGGTGACCGCTAGATCAGCCACCGGCACCTGCCAGGGCCCCACCATCTGGTCCCGGGTTACCTGACCCGTAACCGAACGATCACCAATGGATATTAAGAATGTTTTGTTTGCCACCGTTGGCAAACGCAACACTCGAAACGCCGCCTCGTGCAGCTCGACGCCGCTGAAATCCAGCTCTGGCTTGTGAAAGGTTCGATGACGTACTTCCCGAAGCATGCGCGGTGGTTTTCCGAACAGCAGCGACATCGGTAAATCAATGGGATTGTTGTCAAACTGCCCATCGCCAAGCAACAGGTGCTCGTCGTCAGTCGCCTCCCCGACCAGGGCATAGGGGCAGCGCTCCCTATCACAGATCGCCTTGAATAGGGGTAGCCGATCGGCTTGGACGGCCATCACATACCGCTCTTGGGCCTCGTTGGACCAAATCTCCATAGGCGACATGCCCGGCTCATCGTTGGGCACCGCCCGCAGCTCGAAACGCCCACCCCGGCCCGAGTCATGAACAAGTTCCGGGAGGGCATTTGATAGCCCCCCTGCACCCACATCGTGAATAAACAAAATGGGATTTCTTTCACCCAGTGCCCAGCAGCGGTCGATCACCTCCTGACA
>JAGRGP010000016.1 GCA_020445415.1 Gammaproteobacteria bacterium
GCCTGCTCCAGCGCGATCTCCATGATCTCCCGAGTAATTCCGTCGATCTTGATATCCATCTGCAAGGCATTGACCCCACGTTCGGTACCGGCGACCTTGAAATCCATATCGCCAAGGTGATCTTCATCACCGAGGATATCGGTCAGCACCGCAAAATCATTCCCCTCCTTGATCAAACCCATCGCAACGCCGGCAACCGGTGCCTTGATAGGCACCCCTGCATCCATCAAGGAGAGGCTAGTACCGCACACCGAGGCCATCGACGATGAGCCGTTAGACTCGGTGATTTCAGAAACCACCCGGATGGAATAGGGAAAGTTGTCCATTCCGGGCATGCATGCCAAGACCCCCCGCTTAGCGAGCCTACCATGGCCGATTTCCCGCCGTTTCGGACTACCCACCCGCCCTGTTTCGTTTACGCAGAAAGGGGGGAAATTGTAGTGCAACATGAAAGGTTCTCGGTAAGATCCTTCCAACGCATCGATAATCTGGGCATCCCGCTCGGTACCCAGGGTAGTAACCACCAGTGCCTGTGTCTCACCGCGCGTGAACAATGCAGAACCATGGGTGCGTGGCAATACTCCCGTCCGAACACTTATTTGACGTACCGTCTTGTTGTCGCGACCATCGATACGAGGCTCACCCGCCAGAATACGGCTCCTGACGATCTTCTTTTTCAGCTTTTCGATACCATCGGCCACTTCCGAAGCAGACCAACGCGGTTCATCTCCACCACTTAGGGCGGCCAGGGCCGTCGCGGTGATTTCGTTGATACGGGTGTAGCGCTCGAGCTTGTCGGCAATAGTATAGGCCTGATTCAATGCTCCGCCGGCTACGCCACTGACTGCCTCCGCCAACGCAACATCTTCCACGGGTGGACTAAAGGGTGCCATTTCCTTGCCAACCTCGGCCGCCAGTTCCTTGATCGCGGCTATCGCCACCTGCATTTGCTCGTGGCCAAATAGGACAGCGCCCAGCATGACCGCTTCGGGCAATTCGTTGGCCTCAGATTCGACCATAAGCACAGCCTTCTCGGTACCAGCAACAACCAAATCCAAGTCGGTATTATCATTCATACCCGTACCCGGGGCATTGAGCAGGTAGTTACCGTCCTTGTACCCGACCCTGGCCGCCCCAATAGGCCCTTGAAAAGGCAGACCGGATATGCAGAGCGCGGCAGAGGTACCCAATAACGCAGGGATCTCCGGGTCAACCTCCGGATTGAGCGACATCACCGTGCAGATGATTTGAACCTCATTGGTATAGCCTTTCGGAAACAACGGTCTTACCGGACGATCGATTAATCTGCTAACCAGGATCTCCTTCTCCGCGGGCCGTCCCTCGCGCCGGAAGAATCCCCCGGGGATCTTCCCCGCAGCGTAGGTCTTCTCTTGGTAATCCACGGTCATGGGAAAGAAATCCCTTCCCTCGCTGCCGTATTTCGAGCCCACCACGGTGCATTGCACCACGGTGCCTTCCATGTCGATCATGATGGCGCCGTCAGCCTGCCGGGCAATCTCACCAGTCTCCAGGATTACTCGATGTTTACCATACTGAAACTCTTTCTTTATAAGTGCCACAATAATGTCCTCTATGACATATTCATCGGATTAACGGCGCAGGCCGAGACTGGAAATCAGGCTGCGGTAACGTTCCACTTCCTTTGACTTCAGATAGTCGAGCAACTTGCGGCGGGAGTTGACCAGACGCACCAATCCACGGCGCGAATGGTGATCATGTTTGTGTTTGGAAAAATGCTCGGTGAGATCGTTGATGCGTGCGGTTAACAGTGCCACCTGCACTTCGGTGGAACCGGTATCGTTTGGGCCACGGCCGTATTGTTCGACGATTGCCCGCTTTTGTTCAGCAGTGATTGCCATTAGTAGACTCCTCATTGGTTGAAGTATTGATGTCACCACCCCCCGACAATGAGTTCAGGATGGTGGGTAGATAGGCCCCCTACGGGCCGCCCGGTATCCGAACCGCCGGCAATGCGGTTCGGTATCGGGTGAATTTAGCATTATGAAGGCTTTGCCAAACCCCTTCAATCGTAAACTATATAAATCGCTTGGGGGCAACCCGTCCATCATCCAGAATCTCCCCAACGCCGAGAAACTGCGCGTGGCTACCATACAAACGCACCCGTCCACTGGTTGGCGCATTGGGCACCAGTACCGCTTGCCCCTGTTTGAGATAAAAACTGCTGTCGGACGATAGCCTGATCTCGGGCAGGTCGGTCAACGCGCTGTCGGCCGGCAACAATAACCTGTCGAGTGCCTGATGGCCCTGAGTGGACGCGGCATCTAGGGTCTTCATAGCGACGATCCCCTCGGTTCCGAATGGTCCAACACCGGTGCGTCGCAACGCCGTAACATGGGCACCGCACCCCAACACCTCACCGATATCCTCCGCAAGCGTTCGCACATAGGTGCCTTTACTACAGCGAACATCAAACTCGATGTCGGGCAACACACAGTTTAGTAAGGTGATACCGTAGATGGTGATGGTCCTGGGCTCGCGTTCTACCTCAATACCGTCACGGGCCAGCTTGTACAATCGCTCTCCTTTGTGCTTGAGGGCGGAATACATGGGGGGTACCTGCTGAATCTCACCCTTGAATCGGTGTAAGGCACTGGCAACCCGTGTTTCCAAGATGCTTTCGACCGGCCGACGTACCAGCGTCTCTCCCTCCGCGTCACCGGTCGTCGTGGTCTCTCCTAGCCTGGCCCTGACCCAATAGCGTTTATCGGCATCGAGGAGAAACGCCGAGATTTTGGTGGACGAACCAAAGCAGATCGGTAATAACCCATCCGCCAGCGGATCCAAGCTACCCGTATGTCCTGCCTTTCTGGCAAAGAAAAGCCGCTTGACCTGCTGCAACGCAGCGTTGGAGGTTTGCCCGACCGGCTTATCGAGCAGCAGTATCCCCTCAACATTTCGACCAGTAACACGACGCCTTCCCATCTAGTTAGGGTCCTCGTCCGACCTGACCGCCTGTGCAATTAGCATTGTGAGCCGTTCGGCCTGCTGAATCGACTCGTCGTACTCGAAATGTAAACGAGGAACGGTACGCAATCGCATCCGGCGTCCCAGCTCATGACGAAAAAACGATGCGGCATCATTTAAGATTGACGTTGTCTCGGCGGCTTCGAGCATACCGGCCATAACGGTAAAAAACACCTTGGCGTGGGAGAAATCCCGCGCAACCCGAACCTCGTGGATCGTAACCATACCCAACCTAGGGTCATCGAGCTGCTCACGGATCAATTCGGCTAGCTCACGCTGAATCTGAGAACCGACCCGGTCGGTTCGCTTGAATTCCCTAGCCATGCTGCCAATCCCCGATTAGATTAACGGGTAACAAACAGGGGGATTCATTTCTTTCGCGCTCCAGCCCACCGGTGCCAAGCGTGAATCCCCCCTCACACCCGCCATGGAGTCCATTGTCTTATCCGAACAAGATGCCAGTTTCACCGCTTGCATGGTTATCATGGATGTCAGATCTCTCTGGCCACCTCAGTGCGTTCAAAGACCTCGATATGGTCTCCAATTCTGACGTCATTGTAGTTCTTCACACCGATACCGCATTCGATTCCGGCTTTGACTTCTCCAACATCGTCTTTGTGGCGCCGTAACGATTCGAGGGCACCCTCGTAGATTACGACGTTATCGCGCAACACCCGGATCGGGTTATTTCGTTTGACTACACCGTCAATAACCATGCACCCGGCGATGGAGCCCAGTCTGGATGAATTAAAGACATCCCGCACTTCCGCCAAGCCGATGATCTCCTCACGCACCTCGGGTGTGAGTAGACCGGACAACGCTTTCCGCACGTCGTCGAGCACTTCGTAGATAATGCTGTAATAGCGGATATCCACACCCTGCTCTTCCGCCAGCCGCCTGGCCGTCGCGTCTGCCCTTACATTAAAACCGATGATCGAGGCACTGGAAGTCAACGCCAGGTTGATATCGGACTCGTTAATGCCACCCACCCCGGTGGTCACCAACTTAACCCTCACCTCGTCCGTAGACAGCTTGTTCAAGGCATCACGCATAGCCTCCACGCTGCCCTGCACATCGGCCTTTACGATAAGATTGAGATAGCTACTCTCGCCCTCGACCATCTGCGCAAAGAACTCGTCCATCTTGGCCGCCTTCTGCGCTGCAAACCGGTTGTCTCGACTCCGTGTCTTGCGGCTCTCCGCCAGCTCCTTCGCCTTGCGTTCATTGGGTACCACCATGGCATCGTCACCGGCGTTAGGTACACCGGATAATCCAAGAACTTCTACTGGGATCGAGGGGCCTGCGCTCTTGATCTGTTTTCTGTTCTCATCGAGCATGGCACGTACCCGGCCATACTCCTGCCCACTCACCAACATGTCTCCCTGTCTCAAGGTACCCGACTGCACCAATATCGTGGCTACCGAACCACGTCCCTTGTCTAAACTCGACTCCACCACGATACCCCGTGCTGGCCCATCCACTACCGCGGTCAGCTCGAGGACTTCCGCCTGCAAAAGTATGGCATCCAGCAGATCGTCCACTCCCTCGCCGGTTTTAGCCGAGACTTGTACAAACATGGTGTCCCCGCCCCACTCTTCGGGAATAACCTCCTGCTGAGTGAGCTCCTGCATTACTCGGTCCGGGTTAGCCTCGGGCTTGTCCATCTTGTTAATGGCGACTACCAGAGGAACTTTGGCGGCTCGGGCATGGTGTATCGCCTCAATGGTTTGTGGTTTTACACCATCATCCGCCGCAACCACCAAGACCACGATATCGGTGGCCTTGGCGCCCCGTGCCCGCATTGCGGAAAATGCCGCATGTCCGGGTGTATCCAGAAAGGAGATCATACCTTTCTCGGTTTCCACGTGATAAGCGCCAATATGCTGGGTAATGCCACCCGCTTCACCCGCGGCTACTCGGGAACGGCGAATATAGTCGAGCAGGGAGGTCTTGCCGTGGTCCACGTGGCCCATCACGGTCACCACGGGCGCGCGCGGTTCCTGCGTGCCTTCCTGCAGCGACAGCGTCTCTTCCAGCTTTTCTTCCAGCACGTCGTCGCTGACCGGCCTGGCCACGTGCCCAAGCTCCTCGATCACCAGCACCGCTGTGTCCTGGTCGATCATCTGGTTGATATTGACCATCACGCCGAGCTTCATCAGCTCCTTGATCACCTCTCCT
>JAGRGP010000157.1 GCA_020445415.1 Gammaproteobacteria bacterium
CGCTTGGCCAGCTCATTCCCTACCCAGCGGACCGTATCGTAATACTGCGAGAACAAGATGCAGCCCAGATCAAGCCATCGGCGCGTGACATCCGGGTGGGTGCCAAGGAGATAACCGATCAGTGCTTCAAGTTTGGGGTCGTTATTGCCGCCCTGTTTTAGCAGCTCGAGGCAACGATACAGCGATGCCGTTTCCGCCTCGGTGAAGTTCTTGAAATCGCTGGTACCCTGCGGTGGCCGACCGACCTGGGGTGGCGTCTCTTCTTCAGCATCATCCTCGTCCTCGTCGTCTGGGATGTCGGGTTCTGCGCCGAGCAGTTTGCTCACCGTGCGCCGCCCTGCTTCCATGGAGCTGCCAAGACGCCGCAAAAGAAGGGTCTTGAAGAAGCCCGCGCCTTTCACCCGATGCTGAAGGAGCTGGGAGAACTCTTCTGCCTCCTGGTAGGCCTCACGCAGGTATCCACCGAGAACGAGAGCACCTTCTTGTTCCTCTCCAAACAACTTCACCGTAACCTTCGGCAGAAAATAGCTGCCGGTTGCCGGATTGATGGTCGCTTCCAGATAAGAACGCGTACGGCGCACGATACAACGCAGCAATGGATTGAAGCGCTCCCCGTAGTTGGGGAGCAGGCTGTTCTGAAGCTGGACCCGCCTGATCGCCGGCGACAACTTTTCAAGACTCTCAGGCTTGAATTGCCAGTGGGCGTCCTCCGCGCCAAGGTTGTCGCGGATGCGCTTCAAGGCTGAGTCCTCAAACCTGGATGGCAGCGGATCGCGCACGTATTGCCAGCCATCCCGCACATCCTTAATTGGGACAGTCGCTTCACCGGTTGCGATCTCGAGGCAATGACTGGGACGAAACCAGGGGCTGGTCTGTGTCCAGCCGCCTAGCACGCCGTCATTACCTTGAGACAAAATATGCAGCAAATCCCAGGCCTCGACTGGGTGCAGTTGGACCGGTGTAGCCGTAGCCAGCAACATGCTCTTGGTCTTAGGGCCGATCTCCCGGAGGAAGGTCATTAGCTTGTTGGGATCGGCCCTCTCGTCGATTTCATCAGTGCCAGCGTCTACTTTCGGCAGTTTGCGGCGCCGGGCACGGTGCGCCTCATCCACAATCACACAGGTATAATGGCGTCCCAGAAGCTGGTTCACCGCTTCCGACAAACCGCGCACAACCAGGCCTTGAGAAACCAGACCTATCCGGCGCGGGCACTTGCCAAGAGATTTCGCTCCCTCCGACGGATACTCGAGCTCGTTCTCGTCGATCCACACACGGCCGTTCCAACGGGCGGAAGGCAGCAGCAGCAGCTCCATCAACTCATCCTGCCACTGTTGTAACAGCGGCTTGGGCGCGAGCACGAGAATCGGGCCGCCCGCAGGGTCGTCAAGCGCCATGAGCATTGCCGCCATGGCGAGCTGAATGGTTTTCCCCAAGCCGACCTGATCAGCAAGAACCAGGCGCGCGCCACCGAGCCGGTGCCGCTCCAGAGCCAACCGGGCAAAATATTTCTGGTGCGGCCAGAGGCCTTGTTCCCGCCGGTAGACCGGCGATTCAACCGCGGCCGCGGCAGCCGCGGCGGTCGTGTCGGCAGTTGCCTTCAAATCCTCCGGCTCAATAACCTTGCGGGAAATAATGCGCCGCACATCCTGGGCAATGAACGGGCAGCAGGCCAGGTCCACTGCACGTACATCATTCCAGAGCGCATCGAACTCCTCCTGCACCCAGGCGATGGTTGCAGGGTCGTCATCTTCCCACAGCAACTCATAGTTCACCTTCCAGGCGGATGCGCTCTCATTGACACTGCCGAGGAATGCGGTGGCAGAGCCATCCGCACGGCGAACGACTCCAGCCTTGCCGTGGATGAGGCCAAACGCTGAATCGGGCAATACTCGCACCTCCATCTTCTTGCCCGTGAGGGCTTCATAGAGCGCACGATAGCGAGGGATCGCACTTGGCGGCGCATCTTCCGGCTGGCCGGAACACCAACTCCGGCGCAGCGCCGCTTGAGCGGCTGCTGCAGTAACGAGGTCCTGCGGATCGAGATCAGAGTTGCAGATGATTCGCACCGGGCCGGTCACTTTGTTTATAGCTTCTCCAGCCACCTCGAACAGGCTGGAGCGGAAATAGCCGGCAATGCGATCGTAGGCAACAGCCCCTTCCAGGCGCTGGTTCAGCACCGCCCTGTCGAGTTGGTTTCGGCGGCTGGAATGGCGTCTCAGCATCAGGCGTGGTCGTTACGCAGTCGGCCCGCTAGTATGCGGGCTGCGTCGGAATCGGCTGCCCACTCTCCCATGCCTTCAGTGTTACCCAGTGCGGCGAGCCATTCGAGTAGGCCGACGAAGCGTTCGCGTTGGCCCCAGTACCCCTGACCGAAGGTATCGCGTAGATATTGCCGTCCTGGCTCGGGGCTGTTGTCGGCCGCCGTGGTCTCCCGAATCGCAAAAAGCAGGTGGCGAAGCGGCGAGGCGGCAAATGGATGTTGAGCACCAGGGGCCGCGCGTCCGCGACGGGCCGGCAAAGCGGCAGCGTTAGCATCGGCTCCACCGACTGGCGCGAGTCCGGCGGCGGCAAAACCGCTGGGCGTGAACATACGCGCACCATTGGCCTTATCGCTCTTCAAAAGGGGCTTGATATCGGTCACGCCAAAGCCACGGGCCAGCTCTTCATACATGCCCTTGCGGCGCTCTCCACGGCTTTCGATGTCCAATGCCCGCAGGTAGTAGCGTTCGACGAGCGATAGGTCGCGCCAGGTAGCATCGAGGCCGCTCGGGATGAGTGTGTCACAAGCGATGCCGAGCGCACGCTCGATAACGGCCTGGAAATCACTCTTGTCGCTCTTCCCTCGTGAAGCGAAGACCTCGTGCTCCACATCGCGGCCATCAATAGTAGCGTATTGTGTGAGCACCTTTAGCGCGGCTGCATAGGCGGCAAGCTGATAATCGGCATCATTGAAGTTCGGTTCGCCACCTTCGTCGAGGGCTTGCATCGATTCGATTTGGCTGCGCACTTCATCCTCGACCAGTGGATATACCTCGTCGAGGAAGCCGGGTTCGTTACCAATACGCTTGCGCAAGACCATGCATACGGTGCCTTGAACGTAATTTCCTTTCTTGATGCCAGCGGCTTCGGTCTCGGTACTGATTGTCCAGGCAGCTGTTGCCTTGAGACCAGCAGCCCAGAGAATCATGCCAAGATCTGCCCAGACTGCCGGGTCTTGATGGGTAAACATGACCATCTGCACGCCATTGTCCGGCATGTGCTGGGCAAGATTATGATAAATCTCCACCATGGAACGGCGGAAGTCCTCCCCATCGCCACGCACGGCGAGTTCGGCGCGTGCGTCAGGCGTCCATTCGGGGAAAGCTTTGGCCAGTTGATTGTCGTACCAGGCAAGGAAGAAGTCGCCGAGTTCATGGTAGTTAATTGCGTCAGCATAGGGTGGGTCCGTGATCCAGAGATCGCATGTTTCTCTAAGGTCGCGGGCATCAGCAAGGACTACCACACTTTTATCACAAGTGGCCAATGAAGAGCCAAGGGCGAGTGACCAAGCCGAATCCCATTTAGCTACTGGACGGATGCTGTAGCTAAAGTTTGTGTTGAGCGCTTGGTTTGCAAAAACATCCGATCCCTGTTCACGAGCTTTGTCGGCGATCCACCGACATAGCTTGGCATCGAAATTCGCAACCCGACCCAAGCCCAGCAAACACCCCACTTGCGCATCTTTTGTTTTTGCTAATCGCCCGGCAATTTCAGCTAATAGTCCATGCGTCAACAACTGCCTCGGCGCAAACAAGTGGTGCCAGTGTGTCCAGCCGCGCGTTCGGATAGGTTCGTCGGTTTTTTCACCGTCCTCAAGCATCACCTTGGACGGAATGAAACCCTCACGTTGCCAATCAACAAAGCGTTCGCGCAACAATTCGAGCACTTTGGCTTCGCGGGCAAGGTCGCTTTCTTCAGGTGCAGCGTAACGGCGGATCACTGTCTTTTTCCCATTCTTGCCAATTACAGTCTTGGTCCAACGGATGCAGTACAGCCGTTCCTGGAAAACATCACCGGGGCGGGGTGCAACGTCCTCATTGTTCCAGCGACGCAACCCTTCGGTGCCGCGTAGCGCCTCGACCGACCATGAACGGTCCGGATCGAAAGGATCGATCACCCGGCTGTTCACGACGGTGGCACCCTTTTTATTTTTGTAAGCTTTCATCTCAGCGTCGGTAACCTTGGCGATTTCCGGTATAAGCCGATCTGTACCCGGCACACGGATCCATTTTGCAACGACTTTCGATTTCTCACCAACTAACCAGCTGGGGGCGAGAGGAATAAAATAGTCACAGCCTTCGGGCTTTACCTCGACACAATAAAGAAAGGCGTCGGCACGCTCTCCTTGGTCGTTGTGCTCGATACCCCATGCACAGACTTGAGCATTTGCAGCAGCTAACGCCTCCGCCTGCACCCGCATAACCTCCTCCTGCACATCCTCGCCACCGCCCAGAAGATTCAGGCTCGCCCAGGTCAGCAGTCCCGCCACGGGATTGAGATCCGAACCAAAGGTCTCGCAGCCGATACGGGCGGCTTCGAAGGGGATGGAGCCGCCGCCGCAGAAGCTGTCGCCAACGCGGGGCGTATGCCCGAAAGTGCGTTGGCCGAGCTGCTCGACCAATTCCGGTAGAGAGGTGGCGGTGGTATCCAGGTGAGAGTTAATTTCCGCCCAACCTGCTTCAGAGGGACCAGAGACATTTTCCGGGCGTTCGCAGCGTCTGATTCGATCCGCGTAAGGCAATTGCTGGAACGCGGTGACCTGCATTTGGTCGATGTATTCCCCGAGCATCTTGGCATGATCTTCAAACTCGTGGACAGCTTCTTCGATGGCGGAGCGTACTATTTTCTTTGCCTCAGCATCTCCCCGCTCAATTTCCTTGGAGGCCTCGCGAAGCCCCCGGACCTTCTCGCGAGCTTCCTCGACCCGGCGATCCAGTAGGTTCCAGCGATCAAGCTCGTCCGGCGTCGCAAGCGCTTGGAGCTCGTCGATTCTAAACCGTTTGTCTGACCGCCAGCGTCCTATAGCCCCATCGTCGTCCATAGTGAGGATCTTGAGGAAGATCTCGCAGTCCCGCCTGAGATCGTCCGAGGCGGGCATTAGCATCCCGAGGATGGACGCCCGACAGAGGATTAGCGGCTTACGACCCCACCACTTGCCCAAACGGGTCAGTGTCTGGCCCAGATTAGCTTTTCTTTCCTTGTAGGACTCAGCAGAAAGGCGTGCAATCGGGAACTGGGTTTCGATGAATGCGGGCATGGGAATACTCAAAGTGAAAGGGTGAGCTGGGAGTGGCCGAGGAGTTCACTACGTGCTTTCGGTGAAAGACCTTCGCCCTTGACGAAAGGATTGTCGGCCAGCGCAGCGCGCAGCGCCTTGCGCCAGCCGATGCCCTTCTGCATGGCCTGGCCGGTTGTGGCGACGGTCATGGTGTAGAGCCACCAACGTTCCTCGGGGGCTAGCGCCTCCCAGTTGCGCAAGGCATTGGGGATGTCGTCGGGCGAAGCTTCTTCGACGGCCCAGCAGAGGATGCAGAGTTCCTTACCGAGCGACGGATGCACCGGCACGGGCCTGGCCGGGTTCTTTTGAAATTTCTTAGTCGGCAGACCATTAGCACGGAGGCGGCGGTTGGCGTCTTCCCAGAAAGCGGGGGCAAGCGCCAGCCAGCGCCTGCGATCGATGACGACTCGCAGCGACGGGTCGCCGGGCGATGGCGCATCGATTGTGCGGGAACCCAGATGATCGAGTTCATTTTCCCGATGCTCAGTGATACAAATGATGTCACTGATCCCCCTGCCCTTCGGAATATCGATAAGAAAGCCATGGCGGGCTTCCTCCGGCAGAAAGCCAAGACCGACTACCTTTCTGGCAGATTCTGACTTGACGCGTGCCATTGGCTACTGCGTCACTTTGCTAAGGTCGAAGGGCTGCTTGGTGGCCTTCAGCCAGTCGAGCAGCGCCTGCCCGGTAGGAAAGCCGAGGGACCCTACGACCATCCGCAGGCTTCCGCCACTTACGATATCCTGGAGCTTCTCAGCAACCGCTTTCAAAGCAGCTGCATCGTAACCACCGTCCAGCACACCGGAGTATTCGACGTTCTGCTGACCGTCGCTGCTCTCAGCCGTAAGGCCGATGTCATAGGCAGTTACCCCAACCGCCTTCTCCATCCTGGGGATGAAATCCCATACCGCACCTGAGTCATCGAGTTTTGTCTGTTGATTCCAGCGCGCCGGTGTCGCGGGGTTCAGCGTGCTTTCTTCCCGTCCCCTCTGCGGAATCGGGATGCGAATCGTCTCGGAGTTCAAATCGTATCCAGCCGCCACGGCCATTGCGCACACGATGCGAGAGTTCTCAGGTACGCGAATCGGGCCGTCATAAGTCGCGAAACCGGCGCTGGCAGGCGAGGAGCCGTCCGTGGTGTAGCGAATGACGACAGCGCTTGACTTTGGCAACGCCAACAACTCTGCCTCGTAGTGGTCGCCCCGGTCGCGCAGTTGGTATTTGAGCCGAACCCTCGCAGTCCATTCCCTGACCGCACTATCGCGAGCAAGATCGTTCGGATCGAAGGCGAGGAACCGGTATCGCAGCCCTGTCGCTTCAAAGCGGGCAGGCGTTGGCACCGGGCTGGATGCCCGGGTGGGGTCCGAATCACCCTTTTCATAAACGACCGACGGTGCATGCAGTGGTTCGATCTTAAGGAAGGTGTGTCCGTCGCCGTCTTCCTGGCTCGAGAGTTCACGAATAGAAACCTCCGGAACTGGCGGCGGAAACGGCCCACGCCGTATATGATTGCCCTCTTCACGCCATAGTCCCCGACGGATGCAATCGGACTTAAGTTCGTCGAGTGCAGAGAGCTTGTGGAGCGGCCAGTTGGTATTGACCGCAGCAGCCCGTTTGAAGTCCGACCATAAAACGACTTTCGCCTCGGCGGAGCCGAACAGGCGCGCTTCCGCACGCGAGCGAAAGCTGTCATCGTCAATTTTAGTGGTAAATTTCTGCGCCCCTTCGAGGGTCCTTCGGATCGTTGCTTCGCCATTCTGGTTGCCGGCGAAAGCAAGATCGATTCCAGTTGTTCGGAGCGCCGAATTAATAGAGGGATAAACGATATGGTCAAAAGCTTCCTTCAGTGCTGCGGTAAACTGCAGGCCCACTCGGTCACGAAGCCCATCGAGCGCCCGCCACTGCGGGTCGTCCGACGGTGTGTTCTCCGCTCGGAGTTCATCCTCAATGCTCTGCAGGGCGCGGGTTTGACGGGCAGAATCGAGCACCTTCTGAAAAGTATCGCGCGAGCCGGTAAGGAAGAGTACGCGATTCTTGTACTGCTGTTGATCCCACCACGCTTGCCAGTCTGCGGAGATGGGCAACTGATTTGCCTGTCCTCCCGGACGCACGATGACCAACGTCGTCTTTTCCTGCTCGACCGCGACTTCATCCGGTGGCGGCAGTACTTTGACAACCTGGTAGCAGTCTCTGAGCGAGGCGGAGAAGTATTCTCCCAAATGCTCGCGGAGCATGCGGTCGACAGTTTCCGAGTGCAGTGCAAGCGCGGTTGAACGCAACTTGGCCGCAAGATTCTGCTGGTTCTTGAAGAACAGGCGGCCGTCAGCGGAATTGTGCAGATACCAAGCCCGGGTTGCGAGCTTGTCGAGGACATTGACCTTGAACGTCGATAGATCACGGCCCGGACGCTGGAGGCAATCGACCAGCTGATATTCGCGCAGCCCGTGAATCGCCCCCGGTGTTGTCGAAAGCGAAGCAACGAGAATGAGGCGGGCGGCATCCGAGGCATCAGAGTTGCCATTCGTGAGGTCGATCTGTTCAACCTCGGCATCGCCACCATGCGCCACATCATGGGCAATAGCTTCGCTGAGCGACGGATTGATCGTACGCACTTCGGACGCAAGCTCGTCCAGATTCAAGTCCAGGTCGTAAGGATGGATCAACTCCATTTTGGCCGCCTTCTCGGACCGCCACAGGTCGGACACGACCATTTGCATAAGACGGATAACGCCACGGGTTTGCTGAAATCCCTCGTTTTCCTTGAACTTGCCGACCAGTTCCCGGAGATCCGGGTGGAATGGATAGGAATCAACGACGCGGGCATAGAGCGCTTCCGCAGAAGTTGTGGTCAGATTCATCCTTTTTGCTTCTCGAAGCGCCTCGCGGTAAGCCGCTGCAACCTTCTGGATCTCGGCTTCCGGTGCAACATGTTCGAAGAGACGCTTACGCAGAATGTGATAGAGCTCGTCACCGTTTGGGTTAACTGGTGTGATGGGTACAGCGTATCGCCTGGATTCTGACGTGATTCCCTGGACGGCACGGTTGAACGCCGACTCCAGGTTGGCCTGGCCGATGCTGAAGTTTGTGCCAGCCAGATCGGATAAAACCAAGCAGACGTTATCCATATCTGCAACTGCGACGAAAAGGTTCGCGAGCGCGGTGGTCGTCACGACACCCAAATCACCGTGGCCCACTGGGACAGCAACCGCATACTCCAAATAGGGCGGAAGTTCGTCAAGGAAGAGGACCAATGGGTCACCGCTTAGCAGCTGCCTCCAGGCCTCGGGTCCCGGCGCACTCAGCAAAGGCGAGACATAGCGGGCGAACTGCTCCGCCTTGCCGAGTTGTTCCGCAATCGATCCCCAGATTCCACCCGCCGCATCGGTGCTTCTGCCATTGAAACCGACAACCCGGCAGCGGCCGAGGCTGGGAGCAGGATTATGCTCGGTGAGAACTTTTCTTCGCAGCTCTGGATCACGCGCTAGCAACCCCAGTGCAATCATGCTGTGCGTCTTACCGCCGCCCATCGCCTGCGAAAGCAAAAAGACCGACGAACCCGCGCCCGCGCCACCGAGATGACGGAACGCCCGATCCACCAGTGTGAGCATGCCGTTCGTAAAGAAGTTCTCCTCAAAAAACTCAGGACCGTTGACTTGCCCTTTAAGAAACGTATCGAGGCTGAGTACAGTGGCTCTTCTGTCGGCAGCAAAGACGGATGGACGCGGTTTGCATAGGGACTGGATGCTCATAATTGACCAATTTCCATGAAGTTCTGTTGTAATGGCAAGCTGCAAATAACTAGGTGGGCTCGCGGCATCTCCCTACTTTGCTGAACTTGTGGTTGATCGTACGAATTGTGTGGGCGATAGTTTAAGTAACCCTCAAGCCCATCGTCAGAAAAATGCATCATATTTTGTGGTCTGACCATTCTTAGTTTTCTCACGTCTCCATCTCCCCATTCCCCATCTGCTTCTCGAACGCCTGCCGTACCAGGCCCATGACATAAGGCAGATCGTCAGATTTACTGAAACCCACTTCCACGTCTCCGTTGCCCCAGCGGCCAAGATTGGTGACATCTTTGGCCAGGCCCTTGGGATCGTGCAGTTCATGAAACTGCATATTCAGCGAAAGCCGAAGGCGGCTCTTCTGCGGCACGATATCTACAAAATTGGTCTCAGCCTTGTAGGCGACATAGAGCTTGAGGAATTCCTCTGTCACACAGGCATCGAGCGCCAGCACTTCTTTGCGCAACCTATCGAACAGCAGGCGCATCGGCGTACCTTCGGCAAGCTGCAGGTGATCATCTATGGTGTAACCGGCAACTTTCTCAACCTTCGGACGATACGACTGGAGCACCTCGGCCGGGAGCGAAGGCGCAGCCCATACGCCTGCAGCCATTTCGGCGAGTCTTTCAGCACGCACTCTAATGGCTGCTTCATCCCAGGTGTCAAGGGTACCCAGGCCATCGTTCAGCTTCAGCGGGCTTTCACTAAAGCCCCCTTTCATATCGCGCTTCTCGGCAAAAGGGTGGTCACTGTATTCTGCGTTGTAGCCGGTGAGCGTGAGATTACCCAAAGTGTGCAACCAGGTTGCCTGGATACGCTGCCACTCTGGTCCGAGGGCTTCGCGCCACTTTGCGGACAGGTTGTCGTTCTGCGGCAGTATGTGTTCTATGGTGTACTCGTCCACTGGGACACGTTCCTTGCGGCCGTGATTTTCGAGACGACGCAACCAGTAACTGCGGCGAGGAAAGTTATAGAGATCTCGCGCTGTCAGCTCGCGCTTAAACTCCTCATCGCCCGGAAAACGTCGATAGGAAGGCAGCGTCAGCAGGTGCGCCTGGATGCTCTCAAGATAGTGGTCCTTCCTGAGCGCACGGCCGAAGGTGGCAAAGGTCTTGTTGAGCGAATTAGTAGGGATGGCACATACGGCGCGGCGGAAAACATAGGCTTCGATAAGTCGAACAGCCAGATCGAAGTCGTCGCCGGCAAGCACGCCATTTGCGTAGTCTTCGTAAAGCTCCAGTAAAAAAGGATAGGCGACATCTACCTTTAATTCGCGCAGATCACGGAAAACTTCGGCCCGCTTCTTGTCTGGTTCTTTGCCCAGCGCCATTGCGCAGTAATAACCGGCGAAGGCGTGGATATCCGCCACTAATACGTCCACACTACTTTCGGCAATTTGCGGCGTGCGGGCGTGGGCTTTGAAAGCCTCATAGACCGCCCGGACGTTGGGTATTTCGCCGGTTTTAAACGTGAGGTAGTGACGCATGAAGCCATCAAAATGTGAGCCGTAGCCCTCCTGCCCGAAAGCCATCTCCATGGGACGCCAGTGATCCTCATAGAGATGAGTCTGGTGGACGGGCTCGAGCCCCATCAGGATGAAATTGCGGATCAGGTCGGCCTGACTCAGCTCGCGGCCGGTGGAGTTCATACTCTCAAAGATAAGTTGCGGGTTATCCTGATCGCGGCTAAGAGCAATATCGACGATGACTAACTTTGCCAGGCCGTGACAGAGCACCGAAAGATCAGATCCAAGACCCTTCACCTGCTCCTCAAAAAAAGCGAAATTCTCGGCGACCCGCAGAGAGTGGTCGATAGGTTGGGGTTTCTGCTGTACCAGAGCCAGGAGGCTTGCCTTATCTGTTTGTGTGAGGAGCAGCTTGTAACCGCGCTCACCATCCTCCAGCGGGTTCAGCAGATAGTAGCTGCGTAGCTTCCTGGCCGAAAAGCCGTCCATGGGCTCAGCATCACCCAACTGGCGTGCTAGGGCTTCCAGGATCAAGGTGACCGTGGTGAGGCGCTGCTGGCCATCGATCACAAGCAACGGTGACTGACTGGAAACCTGATAAAGACCCTTCTCGATGTAAACGATTGAGCCAACGAAGTGGGCGGAGACAGCGTCGTTGCTGCCGGTGCGCAGTATATCGTCCCAAAGCTGGCGGCATTCGCGTTCGGTCCACGAGTATGTCCGCTGATAGATTGGGATAATGAATTGAGGCGACTTCTTAAGAAAATCGAGGAATTTGGCTTCGGTGGCTTTCATTGTGCCGGGTTCCGTATGCATTCGGCGGGCAAACCTAGCGTTGCCGTTGCCAAAGTCAGCAAATCGGTGCGGAGTCCTTCGGCGAATTGGAATCTGCTTGCTACTTTCAGGGTAATCTGGAAACGGCGCCCAACAAGTCGATCAAAGCGGTTTGCATTAGTCTCCGGTTTCATCGGTGCTCTCCCTGACCCTCTTTGCCAGGCTTGTCACCTGCGGCACCCCCACCCCGGACCCACTCATCAACTTCTGAAAGCTTGAACTTCCACAAACGCCCGACTTTTTGAGCAGGCATCGACTTCCGTTCAATCCATTTGTAGATCGTGTCGCGTTTAACGCCGAGATATGCGGCGATCTCCTCCACCGATAACCAGCGGTCTTCAATCATGATCCACCCTCTGGCGCCACCAGATTTTCAAAAAAGGCGAGCTCGACAGATGCATCCAACAAAGCTATCGCAATGGCATCCTGTCCAATAAAATGGCACAAATCTGTAGATAGACTAATAGAATCAACCTGATTAATCTAGGGGATAGCGAATAAGCGCTATAGCTCGCTGATATACAAAGCGGCATCAACGAGCTACTGACCGATGGGCCCTGGCAAGATACATCGATCAGTGGCGAGAAGTTCAACAAGATGGGACCATGGTAAGACGATACCGATGAGTGACAGCATGCTGAAATGATTAAACTTTTCCTTTCATACTCACATCAAGATGAGGATCTACGGAAAGAGCTGGAAAAGCACCTCGCGGTTCTTCGGAGAGATGGCGTGATTGATATCTGGCACGACCGCCGGATAGGGCCAGGGGACGAATTCGGCCGAGAGATCAGTAACCAATTGGAGTCAGCGGACATTGTGCTGTTGCTCATTAGCTCAGACTTCCTCCATTCTGACTACTGCTATGACATTGAGATGAAACGGTCAATGGAACGTCATGCCGAAGGCTCCTCCAGGGTTATCCCAGTCATACTTCGCCCCTGTGACTGGAAGAAGACCCCACTTGGGAAGCTCAATGCCACCCCCACTGACGGCAAAGCGGTGACCGAGCATACCAGCTTGGATCGCGGGTTCCTCGATGTCGCCCGCGCAGTCCGAACAGCTGTAGAAGGTTTTTATCCAACCAAGCCAGCACCGGGTGAAAATGGAACAACAGCTGCCTTAGGCCATACTCCTCATCGATCCAGCAACTTGGGCATCAAGAAACAGTTTTCTGACAGAGATCGACATGAGTTTCTTGACGAAGGCTTCGAGTACATAGCCAGGTATTTCGAAAATTCCCTCAAGGAGTTGGAGGGGAGAAACCCCGGTGTGGAAACCAGTTTCAAGCACATTGATGCCAATCGTTTCGAGGCGATAGCCTACGTGAACGGCGAGGAGCAGAGTCGATGCGGGATTTGGCAGGGCAGTAGATCCTCCTTTATGGAAGGTATCCTGTTCTCATACAGTGGCATTGGGAACGGTAACAGCTACAATGAGTCCATGTCGGTAGGTGATAATGGTTACACCCTATTCCTCGATCCGATTGGGATGGCTCACTTCGGACAGGACAGGGACAAAAAACTTACACATGCGGGAGCCGCAGAGTATTACTGGAGCTTGTTCATTGAGCGGCTTCGGTAGTGTTATTTCTCGATCGAACGGTCTGGATAGAACGGTAAGATGAACAAATTCTTAAATCGGTTGGTTGGAGTCCTACTCGTTGCAGTGCGATTCGTGCTGGAGTTCTTAGCAGAGTCAGTAAGGCTTCTCGCCAGCAGCGCTCGAACAACGCCAGCGGACGATGAACTCAGTAGCACAATTCGCGGTGGTGTTATGAACTATCGCACTGGAAAATTCGACGACGGAACGGATCCAGGCGGATTGTACGAGAAAGATTAACGACGGATCCCTTTAGACGCGGCTACCTTGCCGATCGCGCCACCCTGTCGACCAGCATCCACAACCGGATTCCTCAATGGACTGGTAGCGAGTTCTATCGATCGACCGACCTGTACCCCTACCCAAGCCATCATCCCGCTCCAAAGCAACGGCAAACCAAGATAAAGGCTGGTGGTGATCATATTGAGCAACATCCGTTTGGTATCATGCTCTCCGGGGTTGGCAAAGATCTGCAGGAAAATGTTCACGTCCGGGTACATGGACTGGATCAG
>JAGRGP010000017.1 GCA_020445415.1 Gammaproteobacteria bacterium
CTGCGCGTTTTCGGCCGGTTTTGCCTGGCCTCGAAGTCGCTCGCTAATTTTGAGATGGGTTCTAGTGTTGCAGCTGGCTGCCTGTTCATCTGACTCCAGTTCCGGCTACAGCCGCCTCGCCAGTTAGGCAGGCAGCGACCTGAAGTTCTTTGCCAGCCTTCACTTGCCGATATTTTTCCCAGAAAGATGCGTCAATCTTTCTGTGCGGTTCACTGACCTGTTTCTTCCGATAACGGGCGATCTCCCGAGGTCCCCCGTTGTAAGCGGAGTAGCTGGCCCTGGCGAGATTGTCGCTACCGCCGCGATGTTTGTGTTCACCTTGCTTAAGGGCATGGCGTGTCAAGTAGTCGAGCAGAATCTCACTTCCCGCACGGCTATTGTAGGCAATGCTCCAGCGCAACTTGTGCAGGTCGTAGAAACCGCGCCAGATCTTTTCGTTTATCTGCAT
Organism: Gammaproteobacteria bacterium; assembly: GCA_020445415.1. Classification (GTDB taxonomy): domain Bacteria; phylum Pseudomonadota; class Gammaproteobacteria; order Chromatiales; family Chromatiaceae; genus HKST-UBA178. The sequence continues at coordinate 449 of JAGRGP010000017.1, forward strand.
GATCCCCACATCACCCGAGGCGGAGCGCAAAGGCTCGATTCGCCGGTCGATGACGACATACTGCCGCCAACAGCTTTCCTGCCATGCCGTGGAGAGGACTAGATTTCTAAAAAGTTTCTTGATTTGATTAGTGAGGCTGGCCCCGCTGGCCACCTCTTTGGCCGTGGAGCGCAATAACCCGGCTACCACTGGCAGATATTCATCAAGTTCCTTTGCGGTGGGCACCCAGCGGTCAAGCCGGTTTGTGTCTTCGGTAGCCCAAGCCATCCCGATCGGAAATATCGAGAAGCGGAATCCGGAGGACTGATCGGGAATACCGGTCGACAGCTTTCTCCAAAGTTGCTGTAGCTCGGGGTCGACGGACCGGTCATAGCGCAGGGGGTCGGTGGCCGACGCTTTGCTGATCATGCGGGCCAGGCGCCGGAGTCCATCGATGGAGATCTCCAGGCCGACCGTGGGACCCAGCCGGTCGAGAGCGCGGAGCGCATCAGTTGCGGTCAGTAGCCCGATCCATAACCAGGGTTCTTGATCGGCCTCCTCTAGCCCGATCTCGCGGATTACCGGATTTAGCCGTTCCCAACTATCGAGAAACCATCGCCGAACGGGATCACTCCCGCGACTCGGAGGCTCGGATAGTGCTTCGTTGAGTCGATAACGGCTATCGATGAGCAGGTCGAGCAATACTTGGCGCATGTCTTCCCGGTGGGTTGCGGCGGCGTAGTGTTTGATGGCAAAGGTGAGCATGGCGTCCATCGCTTGCCACTGTTGCTCCCATTGCGCAAGCTCCGCGGCGCTCAATACGCCCTCGGGCCGGGGCGGTTCCCCGGGCGGCGGCGCTTCCACTGCCAAGCCGAGGGTCAGCGTTACGCCGACAGGAGACACGTGAGCGCCATCCAACCGCAAGCTACCCACCATGTTCTGGAGCTGCTGCCGGGTGCGATGCGGGAGGAAATCAGGCAACAGAGATTCCAGGGAATCGATAACGGGAGCGAGGTCAAGTCGGAAGTGACCAAACCAGGGTTGTGCGCGGTCTTTGATTAGATCCCAAATTCTACCCGACGTAATGCGCTTACCGCTGCTGTCAGCCAGCCAGCTATCCACCGGCTCTATGAGCAAAGACCTGGCGGTGGTTGTGATTTTGGGTTTACCGAGTACCACCATCTGGCCGTTCCAGCTCAGCAGTTGGGTGCAGTTGCCGAGGATGCCCACTCCCAGGACAGCGGTCGCATCCGCCACCATCCTAAGGCTAGCCTGATGGCTGGCCAGTTGGGGATTTCGCAGCGTGACCCGGGTGCAGCCTGAGGTATCGGCCACCAGTTCCGCACTCTGCTCGGCTGAGCGGAAGAGCTGTTTGATCAATAACTGGCGTAGCAGTGGGTAATCCACTGTCATCGGTATCGAAATCTCGGCACCACCAACCCGGAAGGGGAGTGACCAGATGAGGATGAGAATGGTTGGGAACAGGTGTTTCAGTGGTGATCTCGGCAGCTTGGGGCTTAATTTGGGATCGGGATGATCGGTACAAGGAACCCACCGGCCTCCCGTGAGCGACCGAAATAACCTGGGTCCGGGAGGGCGAGCAAAGGCGTGTTACGATCCTAACGGTTACGGAAATTGTCTCGTAATAGGTCGCAAATCACAACAATACCAACAACCTTCGGCCCCCTTGAGCAGGGGGCCGAACGGTGGCAAATACCAAACTGCGATCGCTTTTAGAAACCGCTAATGGGTAATGCGGTCAATAATTGTATGCACGTCCTCTTCAAGTTGGCTGGACGGGGTAACTACAACCGGCCGGTCCCCGATGGTCGTCTTAAAACGTTTCGCATCACTGGCGTGTTCGTATGCGCTGCGTAGTTGATCGACAACCTTTTCGACTTCATGGGGCTTCATGCCATGATTCTGCACCAGATTGTTCAACCCACTGACCTCCCCGTCATGAATCCAGGCCAAGCCGAATTTTTTCGGTGGCTTGCCAATGAAAACGTAGGCCGCATGTTCACAGGGAACCACTTCCAAACGATCTGTTACCTTGCCTGCTAATTCGGACAGATGCCCTTCCACCTCGGCAATCCGGCGGGCGGCGGTGCTAGCGGGATCAATGGGGGGATAATCGATTTTGGACGAAAACAAATTGCTCAATAGTCCCATGACTTCCTCCTTCGAGTCTGGATTTCAGATGTTGGGGTATTACATTAATAAAAGTAGTTGAAATTATACTATCTTGCCAATATCAGTGAGTTCGCGTCCGGGTTTTGATACAGACAACGGGAAAAACAGGAGATGGAAATCAGATAAACTTAATTAGGAATACACCCTATCATTTTGATAAATATATTTATTTTAAAAAATCTTGGAATTGATGGAGCACAATCCGCCAGGAGGTTCGGCGGCTATTTGCGATTCGTGCGGCGATAAAACAGTAGCGGCTACCCACAGACGGCAGTTCTGCCCGCCTTCGAAACGGCACGGACTAGATGGCCAGCCCTCTCCAGGTGTTAGCCTCGGCACGCCGATCGCCACTGGATCGTCGCTCGGCGGATTGCCGAATGCTGTAACGCCGGTCTTTCCCTGATCGGCGGTCACCGTTTTTGCGTCGGTCGGGGACCCCGAGATATTGACAACTACACGGGTTGACATCGCAATTCTCAAGGGGCAATCGGGGGGCATTCGCCATGAGAAAAATGTGACCGGCGATTTTCGAGCCCGCCTTACAGGAGCAGCCGTGTACCTTGACCCCGAAAAACCGCCCATCACCTCTCAGTTTGTACAACTGCTGTGAATGGGAGGGGGCCGAGTCAGCGGGTGGTGTCTTTTTAAATCCCCATTTCATGGGTAACATTTTAGACGCTTAAGGGAATATTTAAACGCCGCCACCGGTCTATCGCCTGGTTTTGTGGTCCAGTTCCCGAACCGAATGGACAGAAATCACCGTAATAATTGGCATCTCCCCTTCAGGGGTATTCGAGTGGGGTTAGGCGGTTTCGTCAACGGTATTTTCTAAGATAGAGCCATTCGAACAGTCGCTTCAGCCAATGGAATACCCGCCATTGGGGAAGCACGATGTTGAATTTTTCGGTGCGTGCAACCAGGCTGCCGGTGGTCTGGCTATCCACAATGCAGATAAGCTCTACTCGAAAGCCCCGTTTGGGCTCTTCACCCCGGAGCTCCGAAATTAGGTTTTCGGCGGCCGCGGCGGCCTGGAGGTCGGCCATATGAGCCTGTTTGGGCATCCAGTCGGGACCCGGGAAGCTTCCGGAGTCACCCGCTACATAGACCCGCGGAAATCCACTGACTCGGCACAGATGGTCGGCGCGTACCAGACCTCCCTCCGAACGGGGCAGTTCAGTGTTGTCGAACCACTGATTGCCGGTCATTCCCGGCATGAATAGGATCAAGTCGGCAGCAAATTCACCACCCTCGGTCACTACGGAGTTTTCGGTGAATCTCTCCAGCTTGAACCCCAGGTGGGTCTCTATACCCCGTCGGGTCATTTCACTCAGCAATCCTTCAACCGCTCTTGGACCCAACCGGTTGCCCGGTTGCGGGGCAGGGGAGAAAAAGATCAATTTGAAACGGTCGCGCCGTCCCTCCTGACGTAGCTGCTTATCGATACCGAACAAAAACTCGAACATGGGGCCTCCCCGCATCGCGGTCGGCTCCTTGGGATTACCCGCAAATCCAATGGCGATGGTACCGCCTTCGAGCGTCCGCAGACGGTCTCGTATCTTCACCGATGCGGAAATACCTTCGCAAGGTGTGATAACGTGCTGAATTCCGGGGAGCTTCTTGAGGAAACGACCACCGGAGCAGATGATCAGCCCATCGTTTGCCACTTCACCTTGATCGGTAAGCAATGTGCGTCCCCGGTTCTTGAGTCCGGTTGCGGAGGCCTTCAGATAGTCCACCCCCATGCGCCGGAAAAACCTGTCCAACGGTACCCGAAGGTCTTCGGGTTTTCGCAATCCGGAAGGAATCCATATCGTCCCTGGCAGGTAGCTGAACTCGGGTCGGGGCGCAACTAGCTTGATCTTCAGTGCGGGATCTGCCTGTCGCAGTTTCCGAACCGCGGTCAACCCTGCGAAACCAGCACCCACGATAGTTACCTGAGTCATAAGATCTACTCCACCACGCTTACGCTTGGCCAGCGACTGCCCATCATCGAGCCGTTCTCCGGCTTGAAAATTCTATCAACATCGGCTCACCGTTGAAAACAGGGGTGATTCTTCGGGCCACTGGGGCTATTATCTGCGCCTCGTCAAACTTCATCATCACGTCGCTATGCTGGCCCTAGCTATTCGGAATCTGCACAAAACTTATAAGAACGGGTTTCGGGCCCTTGAGGGAATCGATCTCGAGGTGGAGCAGGGTGATTTCTTCGCATTATTGGGCCCCAATGGGGCCGGTAAATCAACCGCTATCGGTATCATTAGTTCGTTGGTTAACAAGAGCGAGGGAAAGGTCAGTGTCTTTGGGTACGACCTCGACACGGATCCGGAAGCCGTAAAGAGTTGCATTGGACTGGTACCCCAAGAGTTCAACTTTAACCAATGGGAGCCCGTGGCAGAGATCGTGGTCAATCAAGCCGGGTACTACGGTATTCCCCGGCGTGAAGCTTGGGCTCGGGCGGAGCAGAGTTTGCGGCAGCTCGATCTGTGGGACAAACGCAAGGATCAGGCACTTTCGCTTTCCGGAGGAATGAAACGACGGTTGATGATTGCGCGAGCGTTGGTCCACCGGCCGAGGCTGTTGATTTTGGATGAACCCACCGCCGGGGTTGATATCGAAATCCGCCGGTCCATGTGGTCGTTTATTACCGGTATTAATCAACAGGGGACGACCATCATTCTCACCACCCACTATTTGGAGGAGGCGGAGAATCTGTGCCGGCATATCGCGATCATCAATCAGGGGAAGATCGCCGAACATACGAGTATGAGTCGTTTGCTACATCGGCTTCATACTCAAACATTCGTGCTCAATCTCAAAGATTCGCTGGAGTCGGTACCGGAGTTGGCAGGCTATCGCGTAGCACTTGTCGATGCCAACACCATTGAGGTATCGGTCGACCGGGAGCAGAGTATCAACGGGATGTTTCGGGTCTTGTCGAAGTGCGGGATAGAGGTGGCGAGTATGCGCAATAAGCAGAATCGCCTGGAGCAGATGTTCATTGATATGGTGGATGCCAGCCGGAAGCGGGTACAAGGATGAACCGGTATACTCGCTACCGTAATGCCCTGCAGACTATCCTGACCAAGGAGATTCTACGCTTTAGTCGGATTTGGATCCAAACGGTATTGCCGCCCGCGATTACCACTACTCTTTACTTTATAATATTCGGCAATTTGATCGGCCAGCGAATCGGTGAAATGGATGGGGTGCGATATATCGACTTCATTGTGCCGGGTCTGATCCTGATGGCAGTCATAACCAACTCGTATTCCAACGTGGTGTCATCGTTTTTCAGCAGCAAATATCAACGTCATGTTGAAGAATTGCTGATCTCACCGGTCCCAAACTGGGTGATCCTAGCGGGTTATGTCGGGGGTGGGGTTGCCCGTGGTGTCGTGGTGGGTATCTGCGTGACGCTGGTCTCCATGTTCTTCACCGATCTACAGGTGCAAAGTTATGTTTGGACACTGGCGGTATTTGTACTAACCTCCATCCTCTTTGCATTGGGCGGATTCATTAATGCCGTTTATGCACGAAGTTTCGACGACATATCCATCGTACCCACTTTTATCCTCACACCCCTGACCTATCTGGGAGGAGTCTTTTACTCAATCCAAATGCTGCCGGAACTCTGGCAGAAAATCTCCTTGGCTAACCCGGTGCTGTACATGGTCAACGCCTTCCGCTTTGGTCTTTTGGGAGTCACCGATATTCCGATACTTGTGGCGTTGGGGATTATTCTGCTGTTCATCGTGGCGCTGACGGGTTTCAGTCTCTACCTCCTGAAGCATGGAGTGGGGACCAAGAGCTAAACCTCGTTGCTGACCCATTCAGTTACGCTTTATTTCGCCACGGTCTTTATCTGGGGATCGACGTTCTTTGCGATCCGGTTTCAGCTTGGCCAGGTAGCGCCCGAGCTATCAATTGCCTACCGATTCATGATTGCCGCACTGCTGTTGTTTGGCTGGTGTCTTATACGAGGGCTGCCCCTGCGCTTCAGCGCCGGTCAGCATATGTGGATGGCGCTTCAGGGCTTGACGCTGTTTTGCCTCAATTATCTCATTATCTACCAGGCGACCACGGAGTTGACCAGTGGCTTGATCGCGGTGGTTTTCTCCACCATCGTGCTAATGAATATCCTCAACGGGGCGCTCTTTTTCAGACGGGGAATTGATCTCACTATGATGACGGGGGCGATGCTAGGACTGGCGGGGATTGGGTTGGTGTTTCAGCCCGAGTTTGGTGGCCGTGGAGGGGAGGCGTTTTCGCTATCCGGGCTGGGTCTTAGTCTGCTGGGTACATTTATCGCTTCTTTGGGCAACATCGTCTCTGCGCGCAACCAACAGCAACGGATTCCGGTTATCCAGGGGAATGCTTGGGGTATGGCATACGGTGCTGCGTTGCTGATATTGTTTGCCTTGGTGACGAAGGCTCCGTTCACCTACGACACATCTCTGCACTACACCCTTTCCCTTCTTTATCTCGCACTATTCGGCTCGGTGCTCGCGTTTGGCAGTTACCTGACGTTGCTGGGCAGGATAGGGCCAGAACGTGCGGCCTACGTTATGGTGTTGTTTCCACTGGTGGCACTTGGCATATCGACCTTGTTTGAGGGTTATCAATGGACGCTCAGTGCGATAGCCGGGGTAGGGCTGGTGGTTACCGGAAACATTCTGATCTTGCTGCCAGGGCGCTACCTGCTCCGGGTATTTCGATCCTAGAGGAGCGCCGCCTCGCGACCGAGTTGGACGCTTCTAAACAAGAGAGCTTCCGGCACAAGGGCTGTCAGGATAATTTACACTTGGCCATCCCCAGTTTCGGAAGCAGAATGTAACATCATGTTATTTAGAATAAAAATTCTGATGGCATTGGATTTGCTTTAATCCCCCCAGTTAAAGGATGCCCCGGCACGGGGTAACCAGTGCGGAGCATTCGTTTAGTGATGTTATCCAGTGGATCTGCTGGCAAGTATTCTAGGCTGGTTGGTGGAACCCACCGGTTCCCAGGATAATAAGAACTAGACTATTGCTGTACCTTGCGACCCGGCTATGCCGGGTTTTTATTTCCTGCCCCACGCCCTGATCAGCTCAGCGTTGTCCGCGCCTCCTCGATGTAGAGTGTCCGCAATCGCTGGGATATCGGCCCCGGGCTACCTGTTCCCACCGGCCGGTCATCAATGCGGATCACGGGCAGCACCAGCGCCGAGGCCGAGGTGACAAATGCCTCGGCGGCCTGATACGCCTCTTGCACCGAGAAAGGTCTTTGCTCGAAATCGATATCGTATTCGGCGGCCAGCCGGAGCACTGCTTGACGCGTGATTCCGTGGAGAATTCCCCGATCCAGATGGCGGGTCACAAGGGTGCCCGCGGCGGTAAGAATAAAGGCATTGCTGGAGCTGCCCTCCGTGACATGGTCCGCCTCTACCATCCAGGCGTCATCGGCTGCCGCTTCGCGGGCGAGCATCTTGGCCATGCAGGCCGGTAGTAATCCCACCGTCTTTATATCCCTGCGGGCCCAGCGGATATCTGGGGTAGTTATCACGGAGATTCCAGTCGCCGCCAGCGGATTATCCACGACAGGCTTGGATTGAGTGAACATGATCAGCGTCGGCGATGTATTTTCCGGATAGGCGAAATCCCGGTCCGCCACGCCCCGGGTTATTTGCAGATAGATCAATCCTTCCCGCAGTTGATTGCGGGCAATGAGTTCTCGCTGGATTTGCAGGATTCCGGCATCAGTCTCTGGAGAAGCCATCTGTAATTCGTCGAGGGAGCGGCGTAGACGCCGGAGATGACCTCCGTTGTCAACCAGTCCGCCAGCGAGTACCGCACACACCTCGTAAACTCCATCGGCGAATAGAAAGCCCCGGTCAAATATCGAAATCTTTGCGTCGGCTTCGGGTAGAAAAGCCCCGTTCACATAGACAATCCGGCTCAATGGAAATCCTCCACTCCGCTGATTGGCGGAAACAAAATCAATACTACTGGCAATCGGTGCGATTCTCATCATCGCTGTCATGCCCACCCGCGGTCAATCATTGCTGGACCCGGGTGCGCTCCAGGGAATGCTGGTCACTAGCCGCTTCGGTCATTATCATGAGAAGTCCAGTCGATAACGAAGGTGATAAGGGAGCGACAATGACTGAACCAATCATCCTCGGCCAGGGCAGCTATCCCGTAACGTTGCTGCCGCGCATGGCTAACCGCCACGGCTTGATTGCCGGGGCGACGGGCACCGGAAAGACCGTTACGCTGCAGGGATTGGCAGAGGAATTCAGTTTGCTGGGAGTCCCGGTTTTCCTGTCCGATGTGAAAGGTGACCTTTCCGGTATCAGCCAGCCTGGCAAGGAGCATCCGAAAATAGCCGAGCGGGTTGAGATTATCGGCTTGCAGGACTTTCAACTGCGGGGTTTCCCCGTCACATTCTGGGATGTGTTCGGTAGACAGGGGCATGCCGTACGCACCACGATTACCGATATGGGGCCGCTGCTGCTCTCCCGGTTGCTTAACCTCAACGAAACACAGCAGGGTGTATTGTCCCTGGTATTTCGGGTTGCGGATGACAATGGTTGGTTGTTGCTCGATATCAAAGACCTGCGTTCCACGCTGCAGTTTGTCGCCGAGAACGCCAGTGATTTCCGCACCCTTTATGGTAACGTTTCTGCCGCCAGCGTCGGTGCCATTCAACGCCGGCTCATCGCGCTTGAGGACCAAGGCGGGGATCAACTGTTTGGTGAACCGGCGCTCAACTTGGATGACATGCTGCAAACCAACGCCCAGGGACTGGGAGTTATCAATGTCCTGGCCTCCCAAGAGTTGATGAATGCCCCCTTGCTGTACGGGACCTTTCTGTTGTGGTTGATGTCAGAACTGTTTGAGAACCTGCCGGAGGTGGGTGATCGGGATGTGCCCAAATTGGTACTGTTTTTCGACGAAGCGCACCTGCTTTTCGATGATGCGCCGCCAATCCTGGTAGACAAAGTGGAGCAGGTAGTGCGGCTAATACGTTCCAAGGGGGTAGGGGTCTATTTTGTCACCCAAAACCCGCTGGATGTGCCGGATACGGTGCTTGGTCAGTTGGGAAACCGTATACAGCATGCCCTGCGTGCGTTTACCCCAAGAGACCAAAAGGCGGTCAGGGCCGCTGCCGACACCTTTCGGGCTAACCCGGCTTTGGATACACGCCAGGTGATTACCGAGTTAGGGGTGGGGGAGGCATTGGTCTCAGCGTTAGATGGAAAAGGCCGGCCTGGGATAGTGGAACGTACCCTGATTCGTCCTCCCCGCAGCCAGATGGGTCCGATCGACGACGCAACGCGGGTTCAACTCATGAAGACGTCGCTGGTGGCCGGAGTCTATGATCAGGTTGTAGATCGACATTCCGCTTACGAGATACTCACGGCCCGAGCCGAAAAACTCGCGGCGGAACAGCAAGCGGCGGAAGTGACCAAGGCGAGCCAGAAGGCGCGGCAATCTGGGGGTGGAAGACAGCGCCAAACGGTGACCGAGTCCTTTTTCAAGAGTGCAGCCCGGGCAGTTGGCAGCCAAATCGGGCGGCAGCTGATTCGGGGTGTCATGGGGTCTTTGTTTGGCGGGCGGCGCAGGTAGTCGGATAGATACCGTCAAACTCGCGGGATGGGAGAGCGCTGAGCAGCGATGGGAACTAAATTGGGGTGGGGTGGTTTGGCAGATTGGGCCGTCCGTTGGGGGCAGGGTGCTTTGTTGGGCCTGCTGGCAATAAGTGGTGCTGAGCACGTTAGCGCAGCCCAGACCCTTGTGCCGGTTACCGGCGGCGACGATGGTTTCCGCTTAGTGAAGGTGGCGGAGGGACTAGAGCATCCTTGGGGCCTGGCATCTTTACCGGACGGCAATTTCCTGGTTACCGAGCGGCCCGGCCGCTTGAGGCTAATCAGAAATGGGGTGGTGGATCCCCAGCCCATCGCGGGTCTGCCTGAGATTGCTTCCGTAGGTCAGGGGGGGCTGTTGGATGTCACACTGCACCCGCGCTTTCGGGAGAATGGCTGGATATACCTCTCCTATGTGGCGGGAATGGGGGGGCGAGTTGGTACTGAGGTGATGCGTGCCCGATGGGAGGGGGGACGCTTGCGGGACCAACAATTGGTGTTCAAGGCGGAACCGAAATCACACGGTGGCCGCCATTTTGGATCCAGGCTGGTGTTTGGCCCCGACGGCTATTTGTATATCACGGTGGGCGATCGGGGTGATCAAGTCCGCGCCCAGAGGCTGGATGACCACGCCGGTTCCGTGATCCGTCTGCGTGACGACGGCGACATTCCCGACGACAATCCCTTCCTTAAGCGCCAGAAGAACGTCAAGCCGGAGATCTACAGTTATGGTCACCGCAATCCCCAAGGGATGGCGGTGAATCCCTTTACCGGTGACCTATGGATCCATGAGCATGGTCCACAGGGGGGTGACGAAATCAATGTTATCCGGCCTGGCCACAACTATGGTTGGCCGATTATTACTTACGGGGTCAATTACGGTACCGGGACACCGATAGGAGAGGGAACCCACAGGGATGGCATGACCCAGCCACTGTATTACTGGGTACCTTCCATTGCCCCCTCGGGGATGTGTTTTTATAACGGTGATCGGTTTCCAGACTGGCGGGGCAATCTGTTCGTCGGTTCCTTAAAATTTGGGCAATTGGTGCGACTGCAACTGAAGGATGGTGTTGTGGTGGGAGAGGAGCGGCTGCTTGGTGGCAAGCTGGGCAGGATTCGGGATGTTGAATGCCATTGGGACGGTAACCTCTATCTGTTAACCGATGAGCCCAACGGTGGCCTTTACCGGCTGGAGCCATCCAATGGCCACCGTGGCTAGGAGGAAATCTTTACGCGATTAGCGCGGCAGCCTCCATCCTTGATGTACTGTTGATCAGCAATCCATACCTGTCAGCCCTCTGAGCCTACAGTATTCCCACTATCGCCCGCTACGTTGTGTGTGCGTTTCACGATTTATTGCGATTGAATAAATTAGAGATTGCTTATATACTAAACACTCGAAGTAACTGGTTAAGGATTTAAGCGTATGTGGACCTATTCCTGTAGTGTTATGAGAGCGACGGTCCTGTCGTCTGCGTTGCTGTTTGCTTTCGGGCTGGCCGCTCAGCTTCCCGCGGTCGTCGAGTGGGCCGAGCCCACGCTGACGCCCGCCCTGATCTCCTATCTCGGGCTGTTGGCAATGTTGCTCAGTCCCATCGTACTGGTGGCGGCGGTGGTGGTTTCTAGCCTCCCGGGAATCAACCGAAGGTTAGGCTCCTGCCAGCATTGATAGCAGTGCGGGGATTGAGTCATTCTTACCCCGCCTGGCCGATGGTGGATGGGTGATGCAGTCGTCCGGCTAGCGGCTCATTAGTTTTTCCGCGGTGCCGACCTCAAGGCCAAATTCCTCCTCTATCATGCGGTTCCATTTTTCCCGCTTGAATGTCGTCTCATCCGGAACCTCGCGGTGCACGAGGTTGGTGTGGCACGCGATGCAGCTCTTTCCTGCCGTGTCCTCTTGATGAATCGCCAATGTTCCGGGACGTGTGCCGTTGATAGCTTGAAGCAGGTGACAGCGATTGCAGGTTTCGGAGTTCCGTTCATGAAACCAACGCCTGGCCGAGAAGGCAGCATCCGGAAGGCTGAGCGCACTGATTACGGGATCGTCATAGTCTCTTCCGAACAACTGGGCGAAGAGGTCTTTGCCGCCCATCAGATGGTCCCAAGTGGCAGCGAGCACTCCTTCCGAGACGTGACAATCTCCACAACTGGCCCGGACGCCGGATACCGGGTTGTAATGAGACGATTTCCGGTATGGTTTGGCCACTAGCTCCATCGAGTGGCAACCGGTGCAAAATGCCTCAGAACTTGTGTAGTGGTCGAATTCGATCAGAAAGAGTATGAATCCGATCCCCGTTAGACCACCTAGCATTAGGGCAAGCAGGACATGCCTTGTAATGAACTCTGGAATCTTCATGTTACTCCCCAGCCGGGGTTGCGGACTTGCCGTCACTAACAGGGTTGTTGACCGGGGGGATTTCTTGCAACCATCGATGTGCGGCGATATTGGTTACGTGCTTTGCCAATAGCTCCCTACCTTTTCTTTCCCCCGCCACCTCCAGCATTTGCGGGATAAAGCTTTCATAGAAGATCCGCGAGACGGCGTTGAGTCCCTCCCACCAGGTCGCATTCGCGCTGTTCATGGCTGCACCATGCCGGGCGCGGATTCCGGCATCGCGCCACAACCGCCGGTAAGTAAACTCCAAGGGTTCATCGAAAGGGGTCTCGCTCAGTAACTTACTGCCGTATAAGGCGTCCATGATGGCCTTCGCGGGTCTGCCAAACTCCATGTTATAGCGTTCCACCAGGTGATCGAATTGTTGCAGGACGCCCTCGATGTATCCTTTGCTATGGCATTCGATGCAGACCTTGATCATCGCTTGGCGGCGGCGCTTTGGATCCGCCACCACCTTGACCTTGCCGATGCTCCCGTCGGGTTTTTCCAGATCGGCGCCACGGCGTGGTGCGGGCTGCGAAACCGGCAAATTAATTCGCTCCCCATCCTGGAATACCACAAGATGCTGTCGTTCGGAGACTGGGCCGTAGAGGTTCCAGGCGTCTCGCATCCCTACGTCGTGAGTTGCTTTTAGCCCCGGTGCTGCACCCATGTGACAGGTGGCGCAGGTGGGTGCCGCTCCATAGTCGGTCCCGGTTACCCATTGGTCGGAATCCAAATTCATCTGGTTACGGTGCACCGTGAATAAAATGCCATGCTTGGAGGTTTGATAGATCTCGGCGTCCGGCGAATCAAGACCGCTGTGGCAGGTTGTACAGGATCCCGGGTCTCTGGCTTGTGCCCGGGAGAATTGGTGTCGTGAATGGCATGCGGAGCAACTGCCAAGCGAGCCATCCGGGTTGATTCTACCGATGCCGCTGTTGGGCCAGCTTGCGGACGAGAGCCGTCCATCCCCCTGTACGGTTACGCGAGAGCCATGGCAGTCGTCACAGGATCCAGTTGTGGTGAAAGTGTGTATCGGTGAGTCAGGCCCACCAGAAGCCTCAACCGGCATGCGAGCCTTGGAATGCACCGACCCCGCGGCCTGTTGGTATTCGACCGTATGGCAGCGCCCACAATCCAGCGGCGAGACGATGGTCGAAATGATGGCGCCTTCGTGTTCCTTCGCATCGTCGTCTTCGGGATCCGCATGATGACAGTCCAGGCAATTGACCTTACTAGCGGCGTGGGCGCTGTCTTTCCATTGGCGGACAATCCCCGGGGATGACTTGGAATGGCAGTCAATGCAAGCCTTGCCCTCTGGATTTCCCCAGTTCTCAGAGCTAAGCGCGACCTTTTCAGCCTGACTGGTTGTAGTGGTGGCCAGCCAGGTAAGCAGCAGGCATAGGGCTAAGGTTCCTCGGGAATGCGGGGTGTTGGTCATTTTGGTCTAGCTCTCAGTATAGGTTTCCGCCGGACACCAGCGTTTGCGGCAACGGTGGCATCCAACCCCGTCTTATCCGCTGGTACGTCTCAAGATACTGAAAATCAGGCAACGAGCAGGAAATACCTGATTCTGATTATTCGAAGGAGTCGGCAATCCACCAAATTTGTTAGTTTTCAGTGTCTGGTTCTAACTGCGACCAAATATATCGGTAAATTAACTATCATCCAAACCTGATGGCGCATTAACAATTGTCAATGCGGAGAGGAGGCGGTTAGGCTAAATTCCAGCCAGCAGATAATAAAGCTATAAGCCGCTGGCGATTCCCAAAGCGGTAGATGGTGAGGCCTCTCCGTTGTAAAAACCATCGCAGTATCCGATCGGGAACTGGCAGAAAATTCGTTTTTGTTGTCATGTTCGATGGAGAATGCGTTATATGTTTACCAAGAAGAAAGTAACGGGTTTGGTTCTGACTAGTGTGGCGGGGTGGCTGTGTCTTGTATTCCAGGTCTCGGGCGCTGAGTCAATTCATCATATATCTTCGGAAACCTGCAAGACGTGTCATAAGGAGGTGTTCAAGCAGTGGAAGGAATCCATGCATGCCAACAGTACGGCCCTAAGTGACCCGATTCATGGAACCTTCTACCGGAACGTAGCGGGGGAACCGACCGAAGAAGGGGTGTTGCATAAGGCATCGCAGAAGTATCCGGTTTGCCTGAACTGTCACGCTCCTAACGCGGCCCGAGACAAGAGCACCAAACTCGATGCCAATGTTGCCTACAGCGAAGGTGTTAACTGCGTTGCCTGCCATACCCTCAAAAGCTACAACGGTATTCAGGCTCCGGATGGAAAATTGCAGTTGGGCATCAAGGCCTATGAGCTAGCTGACAAGATACAGGGGCCGGGGCGGTATTCCAACCGCGCGTTGTCAAAACTGGCCGCTTCCAACGACCTGTTCGGTGGTGATGCGGCAGAGGGGAGCAAGCCCAATCCTCATCTTGGTGAGCCGGTGATGATGGATGGCCAGGAAATCCCAGCGTTGCCGATGGAGAGTAACCCCAAGCAAACAAAAACTTCCGATGCCTGTATGGGCTGTCATGATCAACGGAACAATCCGCACGGAGTGCCGCTGTGCCAAACCGGAAACGAGTACACGATGAGTGACTCCAAAGTAAACTGCCTATCATGTCATATGCCGGTGAGCAGTGGGATAGCGGACCATTCCATGGGCGGAGGCCACGATCTGACCATATTGCAGCGATCGGTTGTGTTTGATGTGACGGCAGAGAAAAACGGGGATAAGTTGGTCGCAAAGGTACTGATGCTAAATCAACAACCCCATAGCCTGCCGACCGGGGCACCTTTCCGTAACATCCACATGCTCCTTACCGCTTACGACAAGGATGGAAATCCGCTCTGGAAAAATGCAGAGGGTCACCCGGGTGAAACAGATCCCCAAGCGTATTTAGTCTATGCACTCGCCAATGATGAGGGTAAACCCGCCAGTCCTCCGACCGCGACCAAGCTTGGGAAAGATACCCGCTTAAAACCACACGAATCGCGTACCCTGGTTTACGAGATTCCCGCTAAAGACGTGGTGTTGGTGCGTGGAGAGCTGTACTACAGCCTACTTTGGCCTGGCTTGGCTAAGCAGTTCGATCACTTGCCGGAAGATTTGACTTCGCCAAAGTTGATTGCCAGTTCGGAGGCCAGCCTGTAACGGGATTTCTTGCTTGCCTTGCCGATCAGCCGAGAGGCTTCGTGTGAGGGAGGGTAGCAGGCACGAGGTCTTTGAGTGACAGGGGGTATAAGGATATACCCCCGCCTGTCAAATCCCGTCAAGGGTTATTGACCCGGCGCAGACGTGCTTCCACCCTTGCCGTAGTTAGGATACCGGCGTTCACTATCTTAGGATAGAGATGCCAGTTTTCATCTACGGCCAATACCCGCCTGCACGCCATCGCTTCCAATCTGTCTCGTGTTTTGTCGGAGAGCCGCTGCAGGGTCAGTAAATAGGGAGACAGCCAAACCAAGTAGTCGGCAACCAGGGATTGGTGGGCAGGCTCGGGCCAAGATTCTAGCAGCAACAATTCGGGGAAGGCTGATGGGGGAAGACGCTGTGGCACGCTGTGGTCACTTGGGTGTGGTCCAAGAACGGTACCGCTACCTGATTCGTCACGCTCAAACCAACAGGTCATGGCCGGGCTGCTGCGGTTTCTTACGAGCCGTTCCAGCATGCTCATGTGAGGACGGGGGTCATTATCGCACGGGTGGGAACGGTGCTTAGCCGTCTGACGGGAACTGAAATCGTGCTTTCCGCGGTCTGCACATTTCCATCGGGGATTGATTGGGGTTTGCAACCGGTCGCTGTGGACAGTGCTGGAAAGCAAAGCTAGCGGAGATCGTTTTTTGCCATCAAGCAGCCAGCACTCAAACCTGTCCGCCAGGGGGAATGGAAGGTGGTTATGAGAGGTTTTCAGTACCTCAAGCAATTCGTCCGCTGTCTCAAGCATCTTGGTGAGATCCAAAATGGGATTTGCGGGAACTTTTTTCAGCCCCTCCGTTGTGCTCCAAACGCCAAATCGGAGAAATCGTTTTTCCTGCTGGATGGCGGGTGTTCCCCCCCAGGTATCACCTGGAGGTTGGGTTCTAATTTGGATCTCCCAATTGACACCATCAAGACTGAGTGCACGGCTGTCCGTGCTGGAGACGATTTGTACAACGCCCTGAAATGGATTCGTCCTTCGGACACTGTAGCGACGGAATGGTTTGGTTTGTACATTCATGACCGGCAATTCATTCTTAGAGGGACTACATACTCAATGGGAAGCTTCAAGATTCGACAAAGTATGCGAACCGGCAAGACCGTGATAGATCACGATTTGATGGCGCTCAATACGGTGCTTATATTCCCGTGAGTTTACACAAAACTCATCATACAATGATGGCCTTTAGTAGTGTGAATCTCGGGAATACTGACAAGAGCACCCATTACATTAGGGGCCTGGATACAGACCGATCGCAGAGGAGCGGAAGATGAAAACAAGACCACCACTTTGGAAACTGGCTCCCGCGTTGTTTATCGCTTGCTTTGGACATGCGATGGCGCAGGGATACGATGTGGCGGCAAAAGAGGTTGAAAAGGCACTCCTTCTGACCCCTGATCTAGAGAATGGGATGCGGGTATACATGATTTGTACTGTCTGCCATACCCCCGAAGGGTGGGGGACAGCAGATGGGCGCTATCCTCAGATCGCGGGTCAGTTGCAGAGCGTCATAATCAAGCAGCTCGCGGATATCCGCGCAAGAAACCGAGACAATCCCACCATGCGGCCCTTTACCGTTCCACAGTTGATGGGAGGTTCCCAGGAGATTGCTGATGTCTCCGCCTACATAGCGGCGCTGCCCATGAATCCGATGAACGGAACCGGGCCTGGTACAGATATTGAATACGGAAATCAGCTGTACGACAAGTACTGCGCGGATTGCCACGGTGACCAGGGTGAAGGAAACGAGAAAAAGCATATTCCAAAAATACAAGGACAGCATTTTCGCTATCTGGTAAGGCAATTTGATTGGATAAGAATCGGCAAGCGCCGTAACGCCGATAAGGAAATGGTGGAGCAAATACGGGGTTTCAGGCCTAGAGACGAAATGGCCGTGCTCGATTATGTCTCCCGACTCAAACCAGCAACTGACAAGCTGGCGAATCCGGGGTGGCAAAATCCGGATTTTCCCCATTACTCGCGAGCGCCATTTGACGCGCAACGATTTCCAACCGTTAACCCGTTAGCTCCTGCGGAGCATGATCCTCCGGCACGAAACTGATAGCTCTCATGCGATTGGGATTGGAAGGTGGGTTCAGCGCAGATAAACTAGAGTGGGTTTGATTTGGGAACTTTCACCAACGGTATTTTCGTTGTATGTTTTTCTAGAAAGCCCCTTTGCCCTAACAGGCAAAGGGGCTTTCTACTTCCTTAACCGAACGAATCTTCGGTAATGTTTTTGAACCAGCTATGAGCGTACAGCACTTCCCGTTTAAACTGCTCTTCGCTGGCATCAGCCGGCGTCAAGCCTCCCGACACGGATTCGATCTTTGAGCCATCTTCCGCTAGGCGATAGACGGCCGCGACTGAAAACCCATGGTCCTTGCCTGCAATCGAATAGCAGGTATTGACGTAAGCGGGCACACCAGGTTCCTGTCCATTGAGCAAGGCAACCACTGCCGCGGCACAGACTTTTGCCTGAGAATTGGCTGAATACCCTGACTTGGGCATACCTGTGGCGATACTGGCGTCTCCCAGCACATGAACGCCAGCCTGTAGGGTTGACTCGAATGTCTTGAGGTTGATCGGGCACCAGCCGGAGTCGTTGGTAAGGCCCGCTGCAAACGCGATTTCACTAGCCTTCTGGGGTGGAATCACATTTAGCACATCCGCCTTTATTTCGTCGCCGAAGGCGGTGGTCACACTGTTAGCGCCCACATCGACTGCGACCACGCCGGCCTCTTCCTGCTGGCCGTGCCATTCGATCATGGAGTTTTCTGTCCCGAATCCGTAAAACTTCTTCCAGGCTCCGGTGAATAGCCCCTGCTTGGAAAACTTCGGCTTGGGATCGAGGATGATAACCTTCGACTTGGGTTTATGGTGTTGCAAATACATGGCGATTTGACTGGCACGCTCATAGGGGCCAGGGGGGCAGCGGAAAGGGTTCGGCGGGGCGGCGATTACCACGGTACCGCCGTCTTTCATGGCTTCCAGTTGGCTACGTAACAGCGCTGTTTGGGGACCGGCCTTCCAGGCGTGGGGGATCTTCTCTGCTGCCGCGTTGTCATAGCCTTCGATTTTGCCCCATTGAAAATCGATACCCGGTGCCACGATACAGCGATCAAAACCGAAGCTCTTGCCGCCAGCTGTTTTGACCACTTTGGCTTGGGCATCGATTTCGGTAGCGGTGTCGTGTACAACCGTTACACCATGTTTAGCCATGCCGGAATAGCCGAATTTAATGGAGTCCAGAGAGCGTTCGCCGCTTAGTACCTCGTTACTCATGTAACAGGTGTAGTACTCTTTATTGGCTTCTATCAGCGTGACTTCCACGCTGGGATCCGCCATACGGATATACTTGGCTGCGGTTGCGCCACCGGTGCCACCACCTACCACCACGACTTTCTTGCCGGCACCCAGGGCAATGTACGGGACGCCGGCGATACCAATAGCGGTGGCCGCGCCAGCGGTTTGGATAAATCCTCTGCGGGTAATCTTCATCTTTGGTTATCTCCTACCTTATTTCTGCTGGCTGGCATAAAAACTGAGGATGGCCTGCAGGCCTTCGTCACCCTCTTTGGCAAGCATGTCTTCCAGCTTTTTCTTCATCTTCTTGGTGGCTTCCCGATGCCCTGCTTTGTAGTCGGCCAGGGTCCAAGCGACGTAGGGTGTCCACTGGCCCGCCAGGACACCGGCATCGTCCTCTGCTGACTGACCGCCCTCGGCATGGCATTTTTCACAGTATTTGTCATGCAGCTTTTCACCCTGCTTTACCATGCCGTCATCGAATGTTTGGACGGCTTTGACGAACGGTTTGCCAACATAGAAATTTGCCATCTGGCCAATTTCTTCGTCAGTATACCCTTTGGCAATACGGTCCATGATCGTGGCTGGAACTTCGCCGCTGGCGAACCCTTGCATTACCTCGATGAAATAGTCCTTAGACAGACCAGCGATAGTGGGAGCAGCCGGCCCACCGCTGGCACCGTTAGTGCCATGACAGCCAGCGCAAGTATTGGCCAGCATGGCGTCACTGGCGCCCATCATCAGTTTCGCGTCCGCGGCAAAGGCCCCCGACGAGACTCCAACGGTAAAGCTGGTGATCAGGATCACCTTTGTTAGGGTTTTGTACACCATGATACCTCCTTAGGAATTCACACTTTTGTGCTCTTGTTGAAAAGGGTAAACCAAATTGCATCAATCCCGGGTAACAGTACCCATCCCGGTGCTGACGCGTCTTCTTATTAGAACACTCATTTTGCTCGAATGCCCGATGTCAATCCTGTGATTGGGCTGAGCCAACCCTGGCACTACTCGGTCGTCTGTTTGGTTGCCTCCTGTAGTAGCTCGATGACCTTTTTGTTACGCCGTTTTTCAGCAATGGACATAGCGTCTCTGCCCCTGTTGTCCTTTTTTCCATGATCGGCACCATTTACCAACAACAAATAGACCAGGTCTTCCGATCGAACCGATGCTGCCTCCATGAGCGCCGTTACGCCGTCCGCATCCGCTTGATTGACATTTGCTCCCCGGTAGATTAAATCTTCCGCGGCTCCCAGGTTACCCTGCCCCACGGCCCAGATCAGAGCGGTGGCACCATCGTTGTCAGCAGCATCGATATTTGCCCCCACATCCAACAATAGATCTACCATGGATTCATGCCCAGCGTCAGCCGCGATGATCAACGCCGTGGCACCGTGGTTGTCCCTGGCTTCAATTTCAGCGCCTTCCTTGAGCAGCAGGCGGGCGGTTTCAGGATGCCCTTTTTCGGCGGCGTGCATCAGGGCGGTCCGGCCATTCTTGTCGGCCACCTTGGTGCTTGCTCCTTTGTACAGCAATTGTTCCACCATATCGGTATAGCCGTAGCGGGCGGCGATCATGACCGCATCCCATCCTGCCCGGGTCCTTGCCTGGATATTGGCCCCCCGTTCCAACAGCATAGCGGTAAGCGCATCGTGACCATTTTCGGCAGCAAAGGTAAGCGGGGTGCAACTGGCGACTGTCTCTGCATTCACATCGGCCCCACGCGCCAGGAGTAACGCAGTTGCCTCGAGGTTGTCGTTTTCGATAGCCATCATCAGCGCCGTTTTACCAACTTTATTTGCGCTGTCGACGTTGACGCCTTTGTCGAGCAACCGCGTCATGGTCTCGACGTCGTTGATCGCCGCGGCCAGACGAAACTCCCGTTCCTCAGGTGAATCACCGGAATAAACGGGGGATATCAGTGAGAGACCGAACACCAATATGGCGAAAGTTCTGTACATCATGGCTCTGTCCTTAGCAGATCAAGTTAGACTGGGACCCGGGGGGTATCAGCCCTGATCTGTCGTCTCCGGTATTTCGGGCTCGTCAGGCTCTTCATGGGCAATACCTTTGTGGCAGTCGATACAGGTTTTCCCCTCGTCTAACGCAGACCCGTGTCTATTTCGGGCCATTCTATCCTGCAGACTCAGGTCCATTTGGTCATAATCGTGGCAAGATCGGCATTCCCTTGAGTTGTTTGCACGCATCTTGTCCCAAACGCGAGTTGCCATATCCCAGCGGTGCGCCTCGTACTTTTCGGGAGTGTCGATGGTCCCCAGGAACTCATGCAGGACATCTTTGTAAGCCAGGATCTTGGCGACGATCTTCGGCCCGAATTGCTTGGGAACATGGCAATCCGCGCAAGTCGCCCGGACACCCGAATTGTTTTTATAGTGCGGGGTTTCCATATATTCTTCGAGATTGACCTTCATGGAGTGGCAGGATGTGCAAAACTCCATCTCGTTAGTCGCCGACAAGCCAACATTGAACAGGCCGGCAAAAACGATTCCCGCGATGAATACCACGATAATCAGGAAAAATAACATCTTCCGTGAGGTGCCACTTGTATTATCTTCTCTTGCCATGCTCCATCCTCTCCATGCCTCCTGATGGAAACCAACCTGTCTACCTGCGTATTGGAGAACCGATAATTTGACAGAATTAAGAAAAAGACCAACCCGAAGCCGCTAATTCTCCGTGGATTTCACCTGGCCCTATCTCAGGAGACAACTATAGTTATTCTGGGTCAGATACTAAGTGATATCCCAGGTCTTTGCAAAATTTAAACAGGGGATTTTCTACTATGCAACAAAGATTTACTGATCCATGTCATTTTTTTATATTCATAAATAACAATTATTGGGGTAAAAAAAAACTTGATTTTTAGGGGTCAGCGAGCGTAGCGACGAGCTTACCTCCAAGGGATGAATCCGCCGATGAATCACCACCTAACAGCCGCCACCAGATAGGCAGGGAAGGTGGCTGACGGTGTAGCCATCGATAGTAACGCCATGGGGGTGAAGTCCAGGCTGCCGGGCCTTACCCGTCACGGATAGCTTAAAAGTCCTGGTGACCGGCGCATGTGCCGAGATCGTTGGGCTTACGGTCGGTATAAGGAGTGGCGACAAGTGGTGTTTGACAGGGCGGCCTCTGGTTTTATTCGCACAAGCCTGAGCAAAGAAACCTCTTTGTGGCACCGATGGCGTGGCATACGAAGCGGCCATTTGCCCGTGGAGCAACAATCGTTAGCCGCTAGTCTGTTTGGGTGAGGGCCACTACTTGAGTCCCTTATCGGCAAAAAAGTCTCGGTACTGGACGTCTACCTCGTTGATATGGTTATACAGCCAATCCCAGAGCAAGGTGCTTAGCTTACCTTTGAACTTCACGTTCCGATCATTGATTTGGGATTGTATCTTGGCCAAACTTGCGACGAATTTATCGTGTTGCGCTTTATGCCCTGGGTAGCCGGGGTATCCGAATTTTTCCATCTGCTCCTCTTCTTCTCTAAAATGTGTGGAGACGAATAGGCAGACGCGGCTGAACAGCGCATCGACCCGTTTCCAGTCACTGGCATCGGGTTCCTTGGCGGCGAGTTCTTCCACCATTTGATTGAATTCAACAGCGTAACTCACCAGCCGCAGATGCTGTTTATTGAAATCCGATACCCCGACGTTTTTCAGCAGGCACGGACTGCTTTCTCGAGTGGTAGATGCCTTGAGGCCGAACATAACCCTAATCTCCTGAATTGAATCTTGGCTACTAGTTTAACGCCTCGGAACGGGCGTAACATCATCCAGATGCGTAATTGTCGTACTTGTTGGTGGTAAGGGTGCCAGACTCAGGATATTGATGTTATTGTCACACGCACCCGTGGTATTGATGGAACTCCAGGCATTGGTAAAGAATCTTGAATCATGTTCCTTGAGTGCAGGCCACCATGAGACACCATACCGTTCTATTCATGGCCAGAAATAAAGCGGTTTGGGTCCTGTTATTGTTCTGCCTCTTTGCGGATGGGCAGGCGAGGGGCGACGGGATCTTTCCGGTAGCCGATACGCCGGACTCCTCCGTCGGTTATCGGGTAATCCCGGTTACAACTGGTCAGCGCGACCGAGTAGCAGATCACGGCCTGCCGGTGGATTCTCACCGGAGCGGCGGCCGGGACGATGGCCGCACCGGATTTTGGGTGGTTGGTATCATCGTCAATATTTTAGTGCTGGTGGGGTTCATTCTATGGGCCGCTAAGGAGTGGCGAAGGAGATGAACGGGATTCGAAAGCGCTATCCAGATAACGTTTGCGAGCAGCGTTGTTTGCTTCACCTGGATGGACGGTCACTATTGGATTGGGGGGGGCGGGTTACTTGGAAGTGATACCGCTACTACCGCCTTTGCAAGCATCACTAAATCTGGTTTCCGCGTGCCTTATTGTCGTCGCTTACCTGCATATTAGAAAAGGCAACCGGCGATTGCACAGACTTTGTATGATTGGCGCCCTAGTGGTATCAGTAACGTTCTTGGGTTCGTATTTATACTACCACTCACAGGTTGGATATGTCCCGTTTTCCGGGCAGGGATGGATTCGGCCAGTCTATTTTTTTATCCTCTTTACCCATATTGTGCTCGCGGTCATCGTTGTGCCCCTTGTCCTGTTTACTGTGGGTTATGCGCTTAGCGACCGGGTGGCACAACATCAACGGATCACGCGCTGGACATTGCCACTCTGGCTTTATGTCTCGGTTACCGGGGTGCTGATCTATCTGTTCGCGTTTCAACTGTACCCCCCTTGAGGGGAGTACCGTGGATAGTGAGAGGAAAGCGATATCATGATGGAGTTGGTTGCCTATACCATCGTCGGTTTACTGCTCTACTTTCTTTCTGACTGGATACTGAATCAGATTGAGATAAGGCGGGGTGAGCGTTTGCCAAACCGCTCCCTGGTATTTTTCGTGATCATCATGGTGTTGGCGCTGGTGGTATTCGAGTTGGTCCAACGTTTGGGAATTGGTGGCTAAGCATGTTAGAACCTAACTCAAAATTGCTGCACGCCACCGATACGGTGTTAAAACTTGCCTCAAATGCTCATTTACTCCGTGTAAACTGCACGTTTTTGGTCGGCTTTGCCCGGTTTCGAAGTCGCTCGCTAATTTTGAGATAGGTTCTAGCGAGGCTTAGTTTCTTGGCCACATAGCCCGGAAGACCACCACCAGGAAGAGCAATCCCCCAACTATGGCGATTAGGCCCCCCAGCCCCATCAGTCCCATGCCCGCCAGTTTCTCGATACTCTCAAGTGCCTGGGCGCTTCCCGCAGTCTTTCTTTGTACGCCGTAGCCTCCTGACCAGGCCAGGCCGAGGACATGTAGCATCTGCCCAGTGCCGTACAATGCGGGCTGTAAACGGGCCATTTTCCCTGCGGGTTGGCGAAAGCCTAGCCTGGGGAGAATATGGTAGGTGATACCCATGAAGGCAAGGGTTACCGCAACGATTGACCCGTGATAGTGAGCGGGAATAGTGACATTGCTTCCACTGATCAAATAACCAATGATGCCGCCGGTAGTAAATAGCAGAATGGAAAAAAACAATGCCGAGCGTTGAGCCCGCCGTTGGTCGTCAAAGGGACCTGAGTGGCCAAGAAATCCCGGGACGATGACCAGTGCGATGGGTAAGGCGGCCAACCCGCCGCCGTACTGCATCAGCCAAGTAAGCCAAAGTGTATGACTCGCCGAGGTGATGTCATAGGCAAGATAGACGTACACCGTTGCCAGCCCGGGGAGGGCACCCAGGGCGAATAGCAGGATAGCGATCCTGGGCTTCAGCCGGGGTACAGCGGCGGAAACCGTGCCAAGCCATAACCAGGCGACCAGCATGAGCTGCACATGGGTAAATTGGATCGTGTGGCCCCCGCCCCAAAACAATAGTTCGTAGTAGTACTGCCCCGTTAGACTGTCCGGGATCAACAACCAGGATGAAATCAACGCCCCAACCGAGACGAGGGCGATGAGCAGGGCCGTGTAGAGGCCAAATCTTAGGGCGCCACTGCCACTGATGCTGCTCCCGATGGGGTGCGAAGATACCAGCCCCCTTACCACTAAGAGCGTGAAACCGATACCGAAGATACCTAGGCCAACGAAAAAGGTCGGATCCTGCAGTACCGGTACATAGTTGTTCATGAGGGGGCCGCCTGCACCGAGGAACGGCGATAACGTGAGTATAAATGCGCCAAGGATACACAGCCCGAGTGCACTCCAGCCGCAAGCGGTGCAGCGACCCTGGCTGTTATAACTCCATAGCATTCCGGCGCAGGAGAGAAACCAAACCAGAACCGTCAGATCAACATGGACAACCAGTGCGGTATGAAAAAAGTCAATCCAGGGAAAGACATCCTGTATCCCGGGTGTGCGGGACATGACGATCAGAATCGTAAACAAACCTCCCACCACCAGGGAGCCGAGGGCGAGCGAGAGCCAGCCTATCGTGAGTGTACGGGAGCTGCCCTCGGGGGTGTCCAGGTCGTAGCTGTCAATCATGGTAATATCCAGAGCAATCTGCCTGCCTCATGGTACCGCCACCCACCTCCCTTCTTGAGCCTGCAGGGATAAAACAGTGGGGTAACCGGTAACGGCTGAGTCTAAAATGTAAAGTGTATTCTAACTATTTAATGCGGAACTGGCCGCTGCTGTCCTGAAACTGTATCACCACAAGCTGAGCGGGAGATAACGAGATAGGTTGCTGGTGTTGGTAGGTTGGTCCTTCGATCCTTACATTGTCGTTCATCAAGATACTCAGACGGTAGTTGCCAGTGGGGACCCGAACACTTTCGTAGATGTCCACTCCCTGGTCATTGTACAGTCCCGGTGCGGTCACCACGCGATCAATGACTTTCAATTTGTCTAGTAATACCTTGACCGTAACGGGCGATCGTTCACGGGGACACTCTGTTGCGACGCGCATATTTGGCGGAAGCTTAGCCATCTCCGCCGGATCCATCTTGCGGCATTCCTGGACACGCTCTCCCGCATGGGAAATGGCCAATGTGATCATGGCCTCATCGGGTTGTAGCCGAGCATAGGGCGGCATGAAAGAAAAGTAGCCTACCAATCCCATGAAGACGGCGTAATTCAGAATCTGCAGCAGCAGACGCTTAGCTCCTATCATAGGTCCACCCTTTGGATCGGTACACTGTCGGGCACTTGGTCATCGGCAGCAGTCAGTGCCTTGATATGGGCCTTGAATCGGATGATTTCCCGCGTCAGCTTTGCGCCGTCGGTGACGGCAGCGCGATAAACGGCGATACGCTCGCGATCGGTGCGCGGACGCAATACCGGTTTGCGGCCCTCGTCGAAGCGCTTGTCCATCCAGATGTTTCCGTAACGGTAATAGCAGTCCCCATTCCTGCAGCCGGTGATGAGGACACCATCGGCGCCGTTCTTCAAGACATATTCCACCAACGTGGGAGGGATCATGCCGGTGCATAGAAAACTCATTACTCCCACATCCTTGGACTTTAGCGCCGACACCTCATAGGCGTGATCGCAGCCAAAGACGATGATTCGTTGCTCGCCGGAGAGTTCACTTAATACTTTCCGGGTCTCGGATCGCACTTTATCGATAGGGTATTGCGGCATATCGATGCCGGTTTCCAGCGTGGTCCGGCTAGAACGGAACGGATTGGATGAGTGGCATGAACCAACGCAGATTCCGCATGAAGCACACAATTTATTCTTAACGACCACCTCGTATTCCCAACGAGCACCGTCCGTACGCTGCTGTACGGTAATGGCATCGAACGGGCAGTCCACGGCACACTGGCCGCAACCGTTGCACTCGTCCAAATGGACTTCGGCGGCCGGCCCCGTCTTTTTGGGAGGTAGCCAGGGGAGAATCATCAGCAGCGCAGTAATGCCGGTGGTGAGGATCCATGTTTCTCCTGCGGTGAGATAATCGAGCACCGGATAGATGTTGAGGTAAAACCAGTCTAGATTCAGGACTGCGGGTACGCGGCTCAGGTTTGCCGGGGGATGGCTGGTGGCAGGCATTGCTAATGACAGCGCGAGCAGTGCCAGTAAACTGCCTACCGCGAGTCCTCTGGGGGCGCTAATCTCGACGTGGGCGAGCCGCTTGACGTGAATCCACAGCGCGAAGATTAATAGCACGGGTTGTCCGAGCAGGTGGAGAAAACCCATCAAGGTGAAAAACCTATCGGTGAGATGCCCTTCGACGAAATTGCTGGCCATGGAACCGGCAACGATGGGCAGTGCATCCATCAATTGTGACGACAGTACTGCGACGTAGAGTCCCAGCTCGTCCCAGACCAGCCAGTACCCGGTGATACCTAGGGTAATGACGAACCATAGGGTTGGGACGCCGGTAACCCAGGAGAACCAGCGGAATCCTCGGTATCGGTCCAGGGCGAACTCACGGAACATGTGCAACAGTATCGTGACGATTGCCGCGTCCGAGGCGTAGCGGTGCAAACTGCGCATTATTCCGCCCACGTACCACTGCTCGTGGGTCATGTATTCTACCGAGGCGTAGGCCCCGGATAGGCTGGTGTCAAAAAAGATAAACAGATAGATTCCGCTTACCAGGACTACCCAGAAGAAGAAGAAGGTGAGCGTGCCGAGGTGATAGAGAGGATTCCACTTTGGTCCAAAGGAGATATTGAACCATGCCTCTAGGGCCAGGTAGCCTCGTTTGATGGGGTTGATAAATTTCAATCTGAGACCGCCTCTTTAAGATCGGATCAAGCCGGCAGGATGTATAACAAACAGCATGGAATAATATTTTGCTTTACCTATCCTTGAAATTGATATCAATCAATAGCAGTGTTCGCTGTGCCCGCGGCAACCGGTACAGACAGATCCCAGGGCTGTCTGAGGTTATCTGGTGCGGGCAGGGATGAGGTGATCGGCAAAAACTGTTCGAGGGACAGAAACTCAAATCCGGCGCAGCTTCCTACCCTGGTATAGCTCCTTGATAACAAAAGCGATGCCGGCGAGGATAATCAGTCCGCCGATTGCTATCCCGATAAATAGCGAGTAGTCGAAGCGGTATCCATCCCGGCTTGGGTCATACGTGGTACAAAAGAACCGCACCTTGGAGATCAGTTCGTCGAGAGCAGATTGCCCGGGTTTAGGTCGGTTCAACACCAGCTCCTTTAGGGGCTCGACCAGCAATGGAGTGTCAAAAATCTCTCCATAAACCTGACGGTATACCTTCCCGTCCCTATCGATAACAGTAGCTTGGACGATATGGTCAAAGCCATTGGGTGACGCAAAAAACAGGAATCCCAGTTGCTTAGAAAGGCGGTTAACGGTCTCCGAATCGGCGCTGAGAATTGACCATCCCTGACCGGCAATTCCCTGTTTCCTGGCGTAGTAGCCCATCGACTGGGGGCTATCGTTCTGGGCATCGAATCCCAGAATAGCTACGGAAAAACTGTCATCGCCCAATGCTTCCCGGGCCTTTTGCACAACGCTGTTAAGATGTCTCGTAGTCATCGGACAAATGTGATAACAGCTGGTGTAAACGAGACTCAGTACCAGTGGTTTCCCCCAAAGATCCGATAGTCGCAAGCTGCGACCCATGTGATCGGTGAGCGGGACATCATCCAGGGTTCTACCAATAGCCTCTTGGCTGGCGCGAAGCGCCGTATCATACTGAAATTGCTGGATCGAACCGGTGGTTTCGGCAGCAGCTGGCTCCGCTGTGGCGAGATAATCCCCGACGACAAAAAACAGGATGGTCAAGACAACGCGCCAGTGCATTAGATGGGTTTTGCTACCGTGAACTAAACGGCCAGGTCATAGGGCTAGCTGGGAGTCCACCACGGCAAACAGCAGCAATACGATCAATTGGATCAGGGACGCGAAAAAGCTGGCCATTGCCACTTTGGGGGATGGGTCCCGTACTAGTTGGAAATTCCGGTAAACGAAATATCCTCCCCCCGCTGCCGCCCCGAGCAGGTAAATGAGGCCCATCCCAAAGAAGAAAGGCAGGATCGAGATGAACACCAACAACAAGGTATTGGCGAGCACCGCTTTCGCCGCGGCTTGACTGCCCACGAGGACCGGCAACATGGGTACGCCGGCCGTGGCGTAGGCTTGTTTCTGGGCGATGGCGAGGCTCCAAAAATGGGATGGTGTCCAGAGGAACAGCACAATTGCCAGGATGATGGGTACCGGCCCGAGCGAGGGATCGACCACCGCTGCCCCTGCCAATACCGCGAAACTTCCAGAGGCTCCACCGATAACGATATTTAACCAGGTGCGCCGCTTTAGCCAGACGGTATATACCACGGCATAGAAGAAGGCGCCGAGAAAAATATAGAGGGCTGCCATGCCGTTTAGCACGAATCCAGCCATGCCGACGCCCACCGCCAACAACAGTAGAATCAGCAGCAACCACAACGGGTGATAGGGGAGTTCACCGGTGACGAATGGGCGATTTTTTGTGCGGGGCATGGTGGCATCGAGATCCCGCTCGTAATACTGATTAAATGCGCCCGCGCTGCTGGCCGCGAGTAGTACCGCCATTGTCAGCAGCAGAGCCTCCCAGGGTTGTACCGGTTGCCCGGGAGTGACAATGAGCGCAACCAGCGCCGTTATCGACATGATAATGCCGATACGTAACTTGAAGAGGTTGATGAGCTGCTTAACCATAGTGACTCGATCGCCGCGTCTGTAAAGGCCCTGTGTCAACTTGGTGCGACACAGGGCCATATGATAGCACTTCTAACTGGATGAGGCTGCCTATTAGGCCTGGGTGTAGCCGGGACCGACACCCAGGCCGGCAGGGGTTAGCTAAGCTGCCAAACCGACGCCAGATACTTCCAGTTGATGAAGTAGTACACAACGAAAGTTACCAGTAACACCAGTGCCAGGACGAAGGTCCCAGGGGCTTCGAGACTGCCCGAACCGTGATGACCAGCCGGCAGCGGTGCGGCGCGCGGCAAGGTCTCGGGGCGGGTGTTGGTATAGCAAGAAGCGGCCAAAGGTACGCCAAAGCTCTGCAGCAGGCCCGCGGAAGGTTCAAGTTTTTTGCCGAAGACCAGAGAACCAACGGTAATAAGCAGGAAGGCCGCACCGCCGATAACCCCGATAACCCCGCCAAAGGCCCCAATGCCCATTAGGGTGTAAGCCATACCTGGATAATCAAAACCAAGGGCGGCTCCGGTGAAATCCATGTCCCAGTGGCGGCGGGAGACGCCTAATGTGCCGGCTCCCAGCATGAACAGCACCAGAATCGTCATGCCTCCGCCAAAGATATACGGTTGCAGCTTGGCCAGGCCAGGGAGGATCATCTGCCGGCGAAACAGCACCGGGATCAAGAAGTAGGTGACTGCCATGAACGCCATGGTCGTACCGGTTACCACCGTAGCGTGGAAGTGCGCGGGGACGTAGATGGTATTGTGGATGATCAGGTTGATCTGCTCGGTACCCATGACAACGCCGGTGATGCCTCCCAGGAACCCAAAGGTCACCAGGGAGATGAACATGGACGAAAACACTGGATTATCCCAGGGTGCCTTGCGCAGCCACTCGAAAAGGCCGTTGTTAAAGCCCTTGCTACGCTGCGCGACCTCGATCGACCCGGGGACCGTGAGGCCATGGATCATACTGGCCAGTACGGCCAAGTACATGGCATAACTGGTGTTGAATACCTTCCACTCCGAACTAACGCCGGGATCTACCAGGATGTGGTGGGCGCAGGCGAGCTGCAAGAACAAGATATACAGTAAGTATGCGCTGCGGCTCACCTTTTCAGACATGGGCCTAGCACCAAATACCAGGCCTGCGATCAGATACCAGATCGCCACATGGGCCGCGACATTGATCTGTTGGGACGAATGACCCAAGCCCCACCAGATAATTCGGTACATCTCGGCATCGATATGAGCGATGTATCCGACCGACCAAAGAAAGGTTGGAATGAGGATAATGGCACCGGAGGCGATGGTAAATACGGCGATGATCGCGGCTGTTACGGCACCGAAGGTTACCAGTGGAATCGAACCCTCGTAGGTATTCTCCTGCTTGGCGACCACCAGTGTGCCAAAAAACACGAAACAGCCGATGAGGGCCCCAACGGCAAACAGGATCAGCCCCAAATAAAAGTGAGGAGCCGCCTGCATGGGGACGTAAGAGGTCATCATCACGCTCGAGTTTCCCTCGAAGATCGCCCAGTTCGTCATAACCGCACCGACCAGCATCAGAATGAACTGGACCCATCCCCAAGCGGGGGTAGCCAGTCGGCAGCGCAACAGCGTGGAGGAGGCGACATAAAGCACCGCCATCTCGAAGAAGATGATCCAGAAGA
>JAGRGP010000158.1 GCA_020445415.1 Gammaproteobacteria bacterium
CAGCATCCTTGAATTGTTGCCGGGAAACTTGGTTGAAGAATTGGAGTTTAGCCGTTCGGCGGACGATCTGTGTGTGCGCATTGGCGGTGCCGGGGATAGTCTCCGGATTGGTGAGTTCTTCACCTCGGACCAATCGTGGCTGATTACCGACACGGTTGGCGGGCAGCTCATCCTGGACGGGGATCATCCGCCTTATCTAGTGGGTTCCGCAGTCGCAGACTCCGTGGCCACCGCCTGGTCCCAATTTTCCGAGCAGCAGATTCGAAGTTACGAAGGATTGTTAATCCACCAAGGATTTCAACAGCAAGCAGACGGCAGCTTCACCCATCGCATCGCCGGTGACTTTACCTGGGACGATTATCGGCTGAATACGGAGGTTACAACGCTATCTGGAATCACGGACTATCAGCGCCGTCTGCCCCACCTGGAGCAACTGTCGGTAACGAGCTGGCAACAGCAAGCCAGCCGTACAGTACCCCAACCCCCTTTAGGATCTCTGTACATTGCCACAAATCACCTACCCACGGATGTCCTGGCCTTCGACGCGGGGTATTCAGGCACCCGGGTGAGCGGAAATCAGTTACCGGTGTACGGGGATCAGTGGTACCTGAATCCACTGACCGGCGAGCTCACCAGGGAAATGCTGGGGGTCTGGATCTACCCCGAGGATCAGCTTCCCTTACCTGAGCAGACCGAGGATCGAGAGGTGTTGGTTACTGCTCACCGGATGCGCGCCAACATTGTCGAGTTGACCGGATCGGATACAGATAACCAAATAGAGACCGGTCGGGGGCTCTTTAATCTCGTAGACGGGGGCGCGGGCAACGATATTCTCGATGCGCGCGGCGGGGACACCCTAACCCTCCTGCCCGGTGGCTTGATTTCCAGCGGTATTGGATTGTCGGGATCGCTGCTGTATGGCAATCAGGGTGATGACCGGTTGTACGGAGGGCCTCTGGCAGATAGGTTGATCGGAGGAGCGGGCCGGGATTTTCTCGCCGGTGGGAGCGGTGGAGATGACTACTATGTGTTCGATCGATCGGCTGGAGACCAAATCTTTGAATACGGAGAGTCATTGGGATTTGCCCCGGACCGAGACCGTTTGTATCTGCCTGCCGGGATTGCACCAGATGACCTAACTGTCTCTTGGGGTCAGACCTTGGCGGAAGACCGCCGTATACCGGGCTGGTATGGTCAACTCCGGGAAGTAAGCTCAATGCACACCACACTGGAGATTTCTTGGGCGGGTTCCGACGGTCTAACAATCATACTTCCCCACAGTGACCGGAATGCTGGGTTCGGGCTCGACGACGTGCATTTTGTCGGGAACGAGACACGCCGGCTGACGGAACTCATGACTCAGGCCGGGCCTGCTCCGGGACAGGATCCCCATTGGGAGGATAACCTGATTACCGGGGGCGGATTTCTGGATGGTGGTCCGGGAAATGACCACCTAACCGCAATGGCTGTGAATTCCACGGGAGGACGCGGCGGGATCGACGGCAATGTAGAAAGCCTACTGATCGGGGGTGATGGGTACGATACCCTGGCCGGTGGGATAGGTAGCAATCTCCTGGTTGGTGGCCAGTTATTGGAGGACTGGTCAATGGATCTGCTGCGATACATCGGCAGCTATTGGGATGAGGGCAATGCTTTTCATGGCGGAGAGGGTGACGACCTGATCTGGGCCACGGCAGGGGCTGATCTATACACGTTCGGGGTGGGTGACGGAAACGATACGATAACCGATCTGTTGCATTACCGAGATTCTCCCTTTGGTGAGGTCAAGTATCCGCCGCAAGGTGAATCCTCGCTGGATTTGGATCAGCTCAATGCCGTGGCCGATGTGCTGCGTTTTGGGCCCGATATCACTCCCGTAGACATTCAAGTGGCCAGAGAGGAGCAAGATCTGCTGTTTACCCATGTGGATGGTGAAGACAGCGTGAGATTTAGTTACTGGTTTGGCTCCGAAGTCAATCAGCTGGCAAAGATAGAGTTTGCCGACGGCACCTTCTGGCAGCGAAACGATTTGGAATCGCTGTTGAATGGTGAGTCTCCGAATCGCCCCCCTTTTCTCGCGATTGCACCTGATGAATTGTCCTGCCCGGAGATGGCCCAAATCACCTACCAGATTCCGGTGGACACCTTTATCGACCCGGATGGGGGTGACCCGCTAACCTACTCACTGTCGTTAGCGGATGATTCGGAACTGCCGGACTGGATTACCTTCGACAATCAGAATTGCTCGATCAAGGGGGCTCCGGGACTTGATGCCGCGGGAATTTATCATTTGAAACTGCAGGCGGAGGACACGGGAGGGCTGACCGCTAGCGTCGAGTTCGACCTGACCGTCGAAGACGTTAATCCCGAGATCCACGGTGGGGTGGGTGATGAACTGCTAGCGGGTTCGATTTATCCCGATCTGATCGATGGTGGCGGGGGTGATGATCTGATTCAGGGCCAGGAGGGTGACGATATCCTGAACGGCGGCAGTGGCAGCGACTTGCTTCAAGGGGGGGGAGGCGATGACCAATTCCGGTTGTCGATGGATGGTACCTGGCAGGGCGGCGTATATGCTTACAACGCGGGCAGCCCCGGATTCTCAGGGACGAAAATAAAGATACCGGCCGCTGGATACCGTCGTAATCTAGATGTATTTGAAGGAGGTGAGGGTGTCGACACCTTGCTGGGCAGCAGTGCGGACGATGCCCTATTTCTAGATGATCGCTATAGCAGATTCCCAGGAGCCGCCGGGCCACGATTGTCTGGTATCGAGTGGATAGCGGCGGGAGATGGAAACGATATCGTGGATCTCACCAGTTTCGATTTTGTCTATGGCGCGGTGACCTTGGCCGGTGGTGAGGGACAGGATGTCCTTTGGTCCAGCGCTGGTGATGACCGGCTCCTTGGTGAAGGGGGCGACGATCAGCTATTTGGAGGGCAGGGCAGTGATGACTTGGATGGAGGGCCGGGAGACGATCTGTTGCAAGGCGATATCGGTGACGACCGCTATCGATTCGGGCTTGGTTACGGACAGGACGTCATTGCCGAGCGGAATGGTAATGACTGTATTTTATTCGGCGAGGGAATCGAGCCAGATCGGTTATGGTTGCAACGCCAGGATGATGATTTGTTGCTGACCCCACTGGGAAGCAGCGATACGCTGACCATTGAATCCTGGTACGTGAAGGCCCAATACCGGGTTGAACGGCTCGAGACCAGCAGCGGTGCAATGCTCCTGGAAGGGCAGGTACAGCAGTTGGTGGAAGCCATGGCGGCATTTACCCTTCCCGCCGGTGGTGAGCTAATTCCCGGTTCGGCAGTTGCCGAAGAAGTTCTGCCGGTCATTGCCAGCAGCTGGCAGATGGTGGCCTAACCCGCTATTAAGCCGCGGGGAGTTGGTCCGGTTCAAATTCGAGGGTGGCAAAATAATCTTCTAACCGCTCCTCACGCCGGATCAGCTCTACTCCGCCATCCTGCCGGAGTAATAATTCTTTGGGACGGAGCTTGCCGTTGTAGTTGAAACCCATGGCATGTCCATGCGCCCCACTGTCATGGATAAACAGCAGGTCACCATCGGTGATCACCGGCAACTGACGTTGGATGGCAAACTTATCATTGTTTTCGCAGAGAGATCCCACGACGTCGACGACTTCGGATGTATCCGTAGCCAGCCGGTCCGGTAGGGTGATGTGGTGGTATGCCTTATACATACCTGGCCGCATCAGAGATGACATACAGGCATCCACGCCGATGTAGGTGCGGTAGATTTCCTTGCGGTTGATGGCGCGGGTGACCAAGACGCCATGAGGCCCCGTCATGTACCGTCCACTCTCCATGAACATCGCTGGGACATAGCCATTTGTATTCTGGAACGCTTGGAATGCTTGGGTGATTTCCAGCCCCATCGCCTGGATATCTAAAGCTTGGTCTTCCGGGCGGTAAGGAATTCCCAGTCCGCCGCCGATATTGACAAACTCAAAGGGGCTGGCGAGTTCAGAAGAAATCCAGCTAACCAGTTCCAGTAGCATATGGGCGGTGTCCACCATGTAACGATAGTCCAATTCATTGGAAGCCAACATGGTATGCAACCCAAAGCGACTGGCCCCCCGATCCCTGGCTTTCCGATAGGCGTCCAATATTTGGTCGTGCGAGACCCCGTATTTGGCTTCGACAGGATTGCCAATAATACTGTTACCGGTTCTGCGGCTGCCCGGATTATAACGGAAGCAGATACGGTCAGGCATTTCCGGAACCTTGTCTATCAGAGAGACGTCGTCCAGATTGAGCACACAACCGCCATGGGCTGCTGCTTCTTCGAATTCCCCCAAACTGGTATTGGTGGAGGTGAACATGATCTGATCGCCGCGTGCGCCGATCCTGCGGCTCAATCGCAGCTCAGCGATGGAACTGCAATCAAAGCCAAAACCCATCGCAGCCATGAGCTCCAGGATGCGGGGGTTGGGAAGTGCCTTAACGGCAAAGTATTCCTGGAATCCCGAAATGCCGCTGAAGGCCTGCTTGAGCGATTCGCCGGTGTTTCGAATCCCCGCTTCATCGTAGATGTGGAAGGGAGTGCCGTAATGGTCGGCGATGGTATCAATCCGTTCAGATAACCGGTTGAGAAAGTCCGTTGATGCTGGCATGTCTACCCCAGGTCTTAAAGGGCCCGGCCGATTCTGGCCATGGCCTCCTGCACGTTTTCGAAACTGTTAAACGCACTTATCCGAATATATCCCTCGCCACACTTGCCGAAGCCCGCCCCGGGGGTACATACCACGCCTGCCTGACTAAGCAATCTGTCAAAGAAAGACCAGGAGTCACCTTTGCCGTCGATCCAGATATAAGGCGAGTTTTCACCACCGATGCAGTCATACCCCAGGGACTCCATGCCCTGCCGGATAAAGCTGGCATTATTCAGGTAATACGCAATGAGCTCCTGCACCTGAATTTTACCTGCCGAGCTATAGACTGCCTCGGCGGCTCGTTGTACAGGGTATGATACGCTGTTGAACTTGGTGGTATGACGGCGATTCCAAAGACTATGGACGGTTACCGAATCACCTGTCTTGGTATAGGCCATGCAGTCTTTCGGCACCACGGTGTACGCACAACGGGTGCCGGTGAATCCCGCGGTTTTCGAAAAACTACGGAACTCCACCGCGACCTCCCTGGCGCCGTCAATTTCATAGATGGAGTGCGGCAGCTCCGGATCCTTGATGAACGCCTCGTAGGCGGCGTCGAACAGAATTAGCGACCGATTCTCCCGGGCATAATCCACCCATTGCTTGAGTTGGGAACGGGAGGCAGTGACGCCGGTGGGGTTATTGGGAAAGCACAGGTAGATCAAATCCACGGGCTCCCCAGGCAGCTCGGGAATAAAGCCGTTATCCCGTTTTCCCTCCAAGTACACAAGACCTTGATAACGCCCTTCTTGCGCTTGACCGCTGCGCCCCGCCATGACGTTAGTATCGACGTAAACCGGATACACGGGGTCGGGAATAGCAACCCGGATGTCGGTGGAGAATATCTCCTGAAAGTTTCCCGAGTCACATTTGGCCCCGTCGCTGACAAAAATCTCATCGGCGTCGATATTGGCCCCACGAGCCTGAAAGTCCTCCCTGGCGATTGCCTCGCGCAGGAACTCGTAGCCTTGCTCCGGGCCATAACCGCGGAAGCTGCTGTCGCTGGCCATCTCGTCCACGGCCTGGTGCAGTGCCTTGATGCACGCATCGGGCAGGGCACGGGTGACATCGCCGATACCCAGTTTTATCAGTGTCATTTCTGGATTGGCCTGCTGATAAGCCGCAACGCGCTTGGCGATGTCGGAAAACAAATATGATGCTTGCAGCTTGAGATAGTTCTCGTTAATTCTGATCATGTTTGGTCTGGTAGTTTTATTGAATGTCACCCCGGATCACACGGGAATTCGAACCTATTATTATACCGTTCCAAGATTTTTCTGCAGCCAGGCCATGGTCTGTAGGAAAAGATGTCCCGGTAGCAAACGTACTACGGAAATCGGCAAACTACGCAAAGGCACTAGCCGAACAATTTCTCATATTCTTGCGCAGAAAATCCAACAATGATCTCAGTGCCGGTATCCAGTACGGGGCGCTTGATGACGGAAGGTGAGGCGAGCATGATCTTTATTGCAGCGGCTTGGTCGACGGAATCCTTCGGCGGCGGGAGGGCACGCCACGTGGTCCCGCGACGGTTAAGCAGTGTCTCCCAGGGAACAACCTTCGTCCAACTAAGTAGAAGATCCTGGTCGACTCCCTGTTTCTTGAAGTCATGGAATTGGTAGTCCACAGCATGATCGTTAAGCCATTTCCGGGCCTTTTTGACACTGTCACAATTGGCAATGCCGTAGATGACGATCATACTGATTCCGCCGCTGTTTTTGAGCTTTCCGATACGCTGTTCAAACCTGTGCCGAGCCGCGCCTGAATGGCTTCCTCCAAACACTTGAGTTGCTGTTCATCGGAAATCGGGCTGTTGTTCAGGTCGGTAATAAAAAAGGTGTCGTCCACTTCTGCGCCAATTGTTGCTATCTTTGCGTTAATCAGGCGAATACCACAAGCTGCAAAGGCATAACCTACCTGAGATAGCAGTCCCGGCCGGTCGCTGGTGCTCAGTTTCATAATGGTGCGGTGATTGGTACGGTCCTCCGCGAAGTCGACACGAGTGGGTGTGGAGAAGTACTTCAACCTTCTCGGCATACGGCGTGATACGCTGGGGTCAACTCTGTCGGGCGCCTTTAGCGCGCGTCTTAGCGTGCCTTGAATCTCTTCCTTCCGCTCTTTTTCTTCTACCGGAGTACCCTCGGCTTCGAGTACCAAAAAGCTGTTGATGGTGAATCCGGTATCGGCGGTTTCGATCCTTGCGCTCACGATGTTCAACCCCAGTTGATCCAACAGACTGGTGGTTAGTGCAAATAGGTCTGGCCGATCTTTGGCGTAGATGAATACCTCACTACCACCGCGGGTTTCTGCCTTACGGATCACCACCAAAGGCAACTGCTCGGGTTTGGCAGTAAGCACCATGCGGGTCTGCCAGGCGATTTCCTCCCAGGTATGGTGCAGGAAGTAGTCTAGGCTCAGCGTGCGCCAGTGGGCTGTCGCCTGTTCCGGAGGAATACCATCGGATTTGAGGAGGTGCCGTGCTCCAGCCTGTTTGTTCTGGATAATTTCGTCCCGTTCTTGAGGATTCTGCAATCCCCGCAGCAGGGCATGCCGCGTGGCATAATAGAGTTCTCGCAACAGGGAGTTCTTCCAGTTATTCCACTTTTTCGGGTCTGTCGCGCGGATGTCGGCGATGGTTAGCAGGTAGAGATAGTCCAGTCTGACCGGGGTTGCCACCAACATCGCGAATTCATAAATTACCTCCGGATCACTGATGTCTTTGCGTTGAGCGGTGATTGACATCAGCAAATGGTATTCGACCAGCCAGGCAACCAGATCGCAGTCGCGCTCTTGCAAGTCGTGCAGGATACAAAATTCCCTGGCCTCTTCGGCTCCCAGCAGGGAGTGATCTCCACCCCGTCCCTTGGCAATGTCGTGGAACAGCGCGGCCAGAAACAGCAACTCGGGTTTATGAAGTTTGTCCATGATATCGTTGCACAACGGAAACTCACCGCGATGCTTCTCGATCATAAAGCGGCGAAGATTCCGGATCACGAACAACGTGTGTTCATCCACGGTGTAGACATGGAATAGATCGTACTGCATACGCCCGACAATATTTGCGAAGGCGGGAATATACCGGGATAGAATGCCGTAACGATTCATCCGCCTCAGTTCGTGGGTAATACCTTGAGGTTGACGAAGTATTTCCATGAATAATTTTCTGGCCTCTTTATTGGCCAAAAATTCGCTGTTGATCGCATCCCGCTGACTGCGTATCAGCCGGATCGTGCTAGCCCGCACCCCATTGAGCTCCGGGTGTTGTTCCATCACCAGAAACAGCTCCAGCATTGCCATGGGGTAGTCAATGAAGATACGTTCATTTACAACTTCCAGGTAGCCACTACGGGACTGGAAGTGCCGGTTGATGGGTTTAGGCGCATCAAGATGGCATTGCAGTACGATTACTTCCTGAAATAGCTGAAGCAGCATCTCATTGATACGGTTGATACGGATTGCGGTTTGGTAATACTGCTGCATGAATTTCTCAATACCCAATCCATCCTCGTCATCCGTGAATCCGAATTGCTCCGACAGCGTTTTCTGATAGTCGAACAGAATACGGTCTTCATGGCGCCCGGTAAGCAGATGTAAAGCAAATCGAATCCGAAACAGCCATTCCAACCCTGCCTTGAGATCCCAGTATTCCGTTTCGGTGATGAATCCGTGTTTCACCATGTCGCTCATGCGGTTGGCGCCGAAGTGGCGTTTCGCCACCCAGCTTACCGTCTGCACATCCCGGAGTCCTCCCGGGCTTTCCTTCAGGTTGGGTTCCAGGGCGCTGATGGTGCCAGCGTATTTTTGGTAGCGGC
>JAGRGP010000159.1 GCA_020445415.1 Gammaproteobacteria bacterium
ATTCCGGAAATAGAATCAGATCCGCATGTTCCCGGTCCCGGGTTTCCGACGCCAGGGTAATGATCCGTTCCGTGTTTCCCACGATATCTCCGACCAGGAGATTAATCTGCGCCAGGGCGATTTTCAGAGACAAGTTACCGATTCTCCACAAAGGATTTGGTTCACCCCGCCAATAACTTCAGTGGTTACGGCAGGCACAAAAAACCGCCACCGGATCACCCCGGTGGCGGTATAAATCATACTACGGTACGCATGGCGCACAGAACGGCGCCACCGAGATTAGCCGTTCGTGATACTAAGCCATCATTTCCGCCAGCCGCGCTCCCATATCGGCGGGAGAGCGCACGGTTGCGACTCCTGCGGCTTCCAATGCGGCAAATTTCCCGTCCGCCGTGCCCTTGCCGCCGCTGACGATCGCCCCTGCATGACCCATGCGCTTACCGGACGGTGCTGTTACTCCGGCAATGTAGGCTACCACCGGTTTTGTGACATGATCCCGAATATACTCTGCCGCATCCTCTTCGGCCGACCCGCCGATCTCACCGACCATTACGATACCCTCGGTTGCGGGATCGGCCTGAAACAGCTTCAGACAGTCGATAAAATTCATGCCGTGGATAGGATCCCCACCAATTCCGATACAGGTGCTTTGCCCCAGATTTGCCTGAGTAGTCTGATGCACCGCTTCATAAGTCAAGGTTCCGGAACGAGAGACAATCCCCACGCGGCCGGGCTTATGGATCATGCCGGGCATAATCCCGATCTTACACTCACCGGGGGTGATGATACCGGGACAATTGGGACCGATGAGGCAGCAGTCATACTGCTGCAGCGCCGCCTTTACCTTCAGCATATCGAGCACCGGGACACCTTCGGTAATACAAGCGATTACCTTGATTCCGGCATCCGCCGCCTCGAGAATGGCATCCGCCGCAAAGGCAGCAGGCACATAGATCATAGAGGCATCCGCGCCTGCATCTCGTACCGCGTCATGTACCGTATTGAAGACCGGCAACCCCAGATGGCGCTGCCCCCCTTTTCCGGGAGTTACTCCCCCCACCACATTGGTGCCATAGTCGAGCGCCTGCTCGGTGTGGAAGGTACCTTGCTTGCCGGTAAATCCCTGGACGACTACCCTTGTGTCTTTGTTTACTAGAACACTCACAATTATTTTCCTGAATTCTTAATCATTACCCTACCGGGCGGGGAATGCGGACCGCGCCCACGGTCCGCACGGTAACTAGTCCTTGGCCGCTTCGGCAACCACCCGCTTGGCGGCCTCCGAAAGGTCTGCGGCAGTAGTGATGGCCAACCCGCTGTTGGCCAGTTTTGCCAATCCTTGGGGGGCATTGGTGCCCTCCAGTCTCACCACTACCGGCACATTGACGCCGACATCCTGGACCGCCTGCATAATGCCGTCGGCTATCAGATCACAGCGTACGATACCGCCAAAGATATTAACCAGGACCGCCTTGACCTTGTCATCGGAGAGAATGAGCTTAAACGCTTCGGCTACCCGCGCGGCTGTGGTGTTACCTCCCACATCCAGGAAGTTGGCAGGCGTCCCCCCATGCAGTTGCACCAGGTCCATGGTGGCCATTGCCAATCCAGCACCATTCACCATGCAACCGATGTTGCCATCCAAGGTTATGTAGTTAAGGTCGTGCTCCTTAGCAGCCGCTTCACGGGGATCCTCCTGGGAAACATCCCGCATGGCGAACAACTCTCCCTGTCGGTGAAACGCGTTGTCGTCAAGATTGATCTTGGCATCCAACGCGATAAGGTCACCGGCGGT
>JAGRGP010000160.1:0-2273 GCA_020445415.1 Gammaproteobacteria bacterium
CCACCAGCCGCTGGGCGGAAGCGCTCCGAGAAGTCTCCGGACGCTTGGGGCAGATGCCGGTAGAAGACGGGTATCCGGCCTACCTGGCATCACGGTTGGCAGCGGTTTACGAACGCGCCGGTCGGGTCCAGACACTGGGCTCCGGGCGTACCGGCTCGATCACCATGATTGGCACCGTCTCTCCGCCGGGAGGGGACTTTTCGGAGCCCGTCACTGCCCATACCAAGGAGATCATTCAAACCTTTTGGGCCCTATCCAAAGAGCTCGCCGATGCTCGCCATTATCCGGCCATCGACTGGGTAGGCAGTTTCTCCGAGCATGTCGCCGTTGCCGCCGAATGGTGGCACGACCAAGTGGGTAACCAATGGAGTAACTGGCGAACCCAAGCACTGAAGCTATTGGCGCGAGACGCCGAGTTGTCGCGCATCGTCAACCTTGTCGGGCCGGAAGCGCTGTCATCAGCCCAGCGTTGGGACCTGGTAGGCGCCTCGCTTATCAAGGAGGCGGTTCTCCAGCAAAGCGCCCTGGATCCGGTGGATACCTTTGCATCACCCGAGAAACAGTATCTATTGCTGGAAATGGCGCTGACCCTGTACCGCAAGGGCGCGGAGTTGATCGAGATCGGCGTTCCGGTACAGGAGCTGGTCGAGCTGCCGTTGCTTGCCAAGGCACGCCGGGCCAAGCAGATCTACAGCAGCGAGCAGACCGAGCAACTTCGGGAGTTGACCAAGAGCTTTGTCCAAACCTTCGACGAGGTCCGCCTGCAGTATGCCAAGTTCAAGGAGCACAGCCCATGAGCGCCAAGGAATACCGTACCGCCTCATCCGCCAAGGGTGGCTTACTGGTAGCCCGGGACGTACCCGGCGTGGCCTTCGGCGACCGGGTGCTGATACGCGATCATCTCGGCCACGAGCGAAACGGTCAGGTAATCAAAGCGACGCAGCATGAAGTACTGATTCAGGTCTTCGAAGGCACCGACAATCTGGATCTGATAAATACCTGGATACGTTTTCTCGATCAACCCCTGGAGATCAGTCTGTCCGCGGAACTGCTTGGCCGGGTGTTCAACGGCATTGGCAAGCCCCGCGACGACCGGCCGCCGATTATCTCGGGAATACGCCGCAACGTGAACGGCAGCCCCATCAACCCGGCAGCACGCACCTATCCTCGGGAATTCATACAAACCGGTATCTCCACTATAGACGGCCTCAACTCCCTGGTGCGCGGCCAGAAGCTGCCGATATTTTCGGGCTCTGGACTGCCCCACAACCGCCTTACCGCACAGATTGTGCGCCAAGCCAAGCTGGTAGATGACGAAAGCAGCTTTTCGGTGGTGTTCGCGGCCATGGGCGTCTCCTATGCAGATGCACGATTCTTCGAGGATGAATTCGCCTCCTCTGGTGTTTTGGGGAACGTAGTGATGTTCATCAACCTCGCAGATGATCCGCCGGTGGAACGGCTGGCCGTCCCCAGGGTGGCGCTAACCGCTGCCGAGTATCTCGCATTCGATTTGGACCGCCATGTGCTGGTTGTACTTACCGACATGACCAATTATGCCGAGGCATTGCGGGAGGTAGCGACCGCCAAGGGAGACGTGCCCTCCCGCAAAGGTTACCCGGGCTATCTCTACTCTGATCTGGCGGAGATCTACGAGCGCTCCGGACGGATCCGGGACCGCCACGGATCCATCACTCTGCTGCCCGTTGTCACTATGCCATCTGACGATATCACCCATCCCATTCCCGATCTCACGGGGTACATCACCGAAGGACAACTGGTGTTAAGCCGCGAACTGCATAGCCACGGAATTTACCCGCCAGTACACATCCTCCCCTCACTATCGCGGCTGATGAAAGACGGAATTGGAAAGGATGACACCCGGGAAGACCATCCCCGGGTGGCGAGCCAATTGTACGCCCTCTACTCCCGCGCCCTGGAGACGCGTAACCTGGCATCCATCGTAGGTGCCGATGAACTTTCCGAAGGGGATAGGCGTTATCTGGAGTTTGCCGATACCTTCGACCAACGCTTTGTAGGACAGGGCGAGGACGAAGACCGATCGATTATCGAAACACTCAATTTAGCCTGGGAGCTACTCAGCATGTTCCCAAAGACATCACTTACGCGGGTCAATGAAACCGATTTGGCGAAATACCATCACCTGGCCAACAGCTGATGCCCAAACAACTCATCAAGGCACCACCCACCAAGAATACCCTGTTAAGTTTGAAACGGCAGGTGAAATTTCTGGAAGATGGTCATGCCCTACTGGA
>JAGRGP010000160.1:2354-17215 GCA_020445415.1 Gammaproteobacteria bacterium
AGCTTACCACTGGCTGGGAATTGCCGCGCTCCGGATGGGCAGCCGGGCTCTTCATCAAGCGGGGCTGGGAATCGAACCCAGCATTAAGGTCGACATTATCCCAAAACATTCTTTGGGGGTTGAATACCCCGCTATTGTCGCGGAACGTCTGCCGCTGTGTCCGGTAGGTCTTCTGGGAACCGATGCCAGTCTTGATGAGACCCGAAAAACCCTCACTGAAGCAGCACTTCAACTCGCCCGTCTCGGTGAGGCGGAGATGGCATTGGGGCGCTTAATGACAGAGCAGAGGAAAGCTCAAAAACGTGTCAACGCATTGAAATACAATATTATCCCCCGTTACCGGGATACGATTCGTTTTATCGAATCGGTAATGGAGGAAGAGGAGCGCAGCGTTTTGTATCAGATCAAGTTACTGCGCGACAAGTCCTGAGGGTTTAGCTGTCTGACACAAAAAAGCGGGCCGAAGCCCGCTTTTTTGTCAATAGGACTACCGGTCTTACTTGGATTCTGCAGCCGGAGCCTGAGGAGCGGGCGGTGCAGGATAGGCATACGGATAGCCATAGCCATATCCATAGGGAGCATAACCATAAGGTCCACCCCAACCACCGTAGGGGCCATAACCGTAGTAGGGATAGCCATAACCATAGCCACGCCCATATCCGTAACCACGACCATACCCAGAACCGCGCCCGCTGAAGTTCATGTTGAAGTCGCCAAACATATCACCCCAACCGTCACCCCAACCATCTCCCCAGCCGTTGTTCCCCCAGGGACCACCCCACCACGCAGAGGCGGTGGCGGATGCGCCAATCAGCGCAGCAACAG
The DNA here is from genome assembly GCA_020445415.1 of Gammaproteobacteria bacterium. Lineage (GTDB taxonomy): Bacteria > Pseudomonadota > Gammaproteobacteria > Chromatiales > Chromatiaceae > HKST-UBA178. The sequence goes on from JAGRGP010000160.1 coordinate 3,180, forward strand.
CAGCAGCCTTAACGATCGTCTTCATAGGTAGTTCTCCTAAAAAATACGCTTTGTACACTGTCGGTATCGGAAAACGCTTCCACACTTCAGATATCGCTTTACGATGAACAAAGTATATTAGTATTTGCTGAATATGGCAAATACTTTTTCTGATTTTTTTGTTATTCCCGTTCATCAATCCAGGCCTGCTGGATGGCTTCGAGTATCCGTTCCCCCGAATGACCGGGGTCATCGTCAAACTCGGGCAATTTCAGTACCCAGTTACGCAACTCGACGAAATTGATCGACAACGGATCCACATCAGGGTGAGCTTCGTCGAGCTCAATCGCGATATTCAATGAGTCTGTCCATTTCAAGCCCAAGTCCCAACCCTCCCGTCAATGGTGTTCAGATACCATGTTGATCGTGTACTTCGGAATCTCGATAACCAGGTCGGTTTCACCCACGACCGCCTGGCAACTCAGCCGGGATTCCGGCTCCAAACCCCATGCCTTATCCAGCATATCTTCCTCGGCCTCATCCGCTTCCGTGAGCGAATCGAAACCTTCGCGGATAATCACATGACAGGTGGTACAGGCACAGGATTTCTCGCAGGCGTGTTCGATTTCAATGCCGTTGCGCAGCGCTGCATCGCACAAGGTAACTCCGGGTTCGACTTCGATAACCGCCCCTTCGGGGCAGATCTCTTCATGGGGCAAAAATATCAGCTGAGTCATGACTATTATTACTCCCCCACATGAGGTCAATCGAATTCTTCGACCTTATGGCCGGACATGGCCTTGCGCACACTGGCATTCATGCGACGTTCCACATAAAAGGCACACCGCTCTTCCAATGCCTGAACGCCCGCTTTGATCTTCCGGTGATCATCGCCGACGCTGAGCGCCTTCAGCTCAGCCAGACCGGTCTCGATCGACTCCCGTTCCGCGGGATCGAGCAACTCATCTCCGTCATCCCGGAGGGCTGCCTGCAAGGCCTCGATTACCCGTTGGGCTTCCACCTGCTGTTCCCGCAGGCGCCGACTCTCCATATCTTCTGCAGCATGGTCAATAGAGTCGCGCAGCATCGATTCGATCTCACCGTCACTGAGCCCATAGGAGGGTTTGATTTCTACACTTGCCCGTATACCGGTGCTCTCTTCCCGCGCTTCCACACTTAGCAAACCGTCGGCATCGACCGCGAATGTAACCCGGATGCGCGCGGCACCCGCCACCATCGGCGGAATATCCCGCAGTTCGAAGCGGGCTAACGAACGACAGTCCCTAACCAGCTCTCGTTCTCCCTGAAGCACATGTATCGCCATCGCAGTCTGCCCATCCTTGAACGTGGTAAATTCCTGAGCCCGGGCAACCGGGATAGTTGTATTTCTCGGAATGACCTTTTCCACCAGTCCACCCATGGTCTCGATACCTAGGGAAAGGGGGTTAACGTCGAGCAACAACATTTCCTCACCCGGTTTATTGCCGACAAGAATGTCCGCCTGGATGGCTGCACCAATAGCGACCACCCGGTCTGGATCTATGTCTACCAGCGGATGGGAGCCGAAAAATTCCCCGACCAGCTCCCGAACCCTGGGTACCCGAGTAGATCCCCCGACCAGTACAATATTGTCAATTTCCTGCACACCAATCCCGGCATCACGCAGCGCTCGCCGGCAAGGGATCAGTGTCTTGCGAATGATGGGGTCGACCAGTGCGTTGAACTGCGATCGGTCCAGCGTACCCTTCCAGCATTTGCCATCACCCAAGTCCAGTTCTATGGGACAGGATGTCTGCTCCGTTAGAGCCTCCTTGGCCGCACAAGCATCCCTTAGCAAGCGCCGCCGCAGCGTGTGGTCAACGTCATCCGAAATTCCCGCCTGGCCCATGATCCATTCCGCCAGAACCCGGTCAATATCATCCCCCCCGAGAGCGGAATCACCGCCCGTGGCCATGACCTCGAAAACCCCCCGTCTGAGGCGAAGAATGGAGATATCGAAGGTCCCCCCTCCCAAATCGTAGATGGCATGAACCCCGTCTGAATCCGCATCCAATCCATAGGCAACCGCCGCGGCCGTGGGTTCGTTAAGCAGCCGTAAGACTTTGAGGCCCGCCAGCCTGGCGGCATCCTTGGTTGCCTGACGCTGCGCATCGTCGAAATAGGCGGGAACGGTGATAACCACGCCGTCCAATTCTCCCCCCAGGGTACGGGTGGCCCGCTGTCCCAGACTCTTGAGGATTTCCGCAGAAATCTCCACCGGGCTGAAGTCTCCCATCACGGTGTGAATCCTCGGCACCGCGCGGTTCTCGCCACTGAACCGATAGGGTGGCCGCGATCCAAGTGTCTTCAGTTCAGTCACGCTACGCCCCAGTAAGCGTTTCACGGAGACGATAGTATTGAGTGGATCCCTTACGGATTCGGCCTTGGCTTGGTATCCCACCGCGATCGATGGGCCGATATAGCGGACCACCGACGGCAACAGGTGTCTGCCCTCGCTGTCCGCCAGCGTCTCCGCCTTGCCGCTGCGCACGCTGGCAACCAGCGAGTTAGTAGTGCCCAGATCAATTCCGGCGGACAACTTTCGTTGATGAGGTGCCGAAGATTGTCCCGGTTCTGAGAGCTGTAGCAGTGCCATAGAAACGTGGTATAGGGATTAGGATGTCTGGTCCAACTCCGATTCCAATGCTTCGGCATCGTAGCGGAATTTTTGAAGAAACTGCATTTTGCGCAGGATTTCACGGGCAGCTTCCAATTGATCTGGAGTCGGCATCTCAAACTGCACTGCCATTTGCCCCACCAAGCCATTGATACGGCGGTTGATCTTTTCCATCAACCCTGCGATTGCCGCATAGGGATCCGTGGCATGGCGACTCTCCTCGAGTGCCTCCCGAAGTTCCAACTGCTCCATGAGGAACGCGGTATCCTTGGTACTCTCTCTTTGAGCATCCATCTCGATACCGTTCAATGTCAATAAATAACGAGCCCGTTCAATGGGGTCCTTAAGTACCTGATACGCTTCGTTGATACGGGTAGCTCCCTGCAGGGAAAGACGCCGCTCCTGATCCGTCCCATTGGCGTAGCGGTCGGGATGCACTACCCGTTGTAGTTCACGATAGCGTTCTGACAACTGCTCAGTATCCAGCACATAGGCTATCGGCAGTCCAAACAGCTCAAAGAAGTTCTTCGAGAAATCCAGCATGATTGATTACGACTACTTAGCGGGGATGTTCGTCTGACGGAGATCTGAGATCAGCCGTGTTAAATGGTGAAGCTCTCACCACAGCCGCAGGCATCCTTCACGTTGGGGTTATTAAACTTGAACCCTTCGTTCAACCCTTCCCGGGTATAGTCGAGTTCTGTACCATCAAGATACAACAGGCTTTTCGCATCGACCAGTACCTTGACACCATGCCCTTCGAACACTTGGTCGTTTTCATCGATGCTGTCTGCAAATTCGAGCACATAGGCCATGCCAGAACAGCCCGAAGTGCGCACACCCAGGCGAATACCAAGCCCCGAGCCCCGATTCTTAAGAAAACTGTGAATATGATTTGCCGCGGCCTCGGTTAATGTAATTGACATCTCATCTCTGCTCAATTCGCATTGGGACGGCACTATGCCGTCAAACTTAATGATCTGGCTAAACTAGCCCTTATGCTGCTTGGCGGTATAATCCTGAACTGCCGCTTTTATCGCGTCTTCGGCCAGGACGGAGCAATGAACCTTCACCGGCGGTAGCGCCAACTCCTCGGCAATGTCCGTATTCTTGATCTGCTGTACCTCGTCCAGTGTCTTACCCTTTACCCACTCGGTCAGCAGGCTACTGGAGGCAATCGCCGATCCGCAACCGTAAGTCTTGAACTTAGCGTCCTCGATGACTCCCGCGTCATTAACTTGAATCTGTAACCGCATTACATCACCGCAGGCCGGCGCGCCGACCATTCCGGTACCCACGTTCAGAGCGTCTTTGTCCAACGCCCCAACGTTACGGGGATTCTCGTAGTGGTCCAGCACTTTGTCACTGTATGCCATGTTGTTTAATCTCCAAAACTTGCCGCCGCATTGCTTACCGGCGGGCAGATACCAGCGCTATCTCAGTGCGCCGCCCACTGTACTGTCTTCAGATCCACTCCCTCCTTGAACATGTCCCAGAGAGGAGATAGTTCCCGCAAACGGTTCACCTGCTTTCTGACCAGGTCGATGACAAAATCCACCTCTTCTTCGGTGCTGAAGCGCCCAATGGTGAAGCGTATGGAACTGTGCGCCAATTCATCTTCCCGTCCAATCGCCCGCAGGACGTAACTGGGTTCCAGACTTGCCGAAGTGCAGGCAGAACCCGACGATACCGCGATGTCCTTCAATGCCATTATCAGCGATTCTCCCTCGACGAAGGCAAAGCTGACGTTCAGATTTCCCGCTACCCGGCGTTCCAGGTCACCATTGAGATGGACCTCTTCCATGTCCTTGAGCCCATCCCACAACCGATTGCGCAATCCACGGACCCGGTCATTCTCCAGTGCCATCTCCGCCTTGGCGATTCGAAACGCTTCGCCCATGCCTACCAGCTGGTGGGTGGCAAGGGTGCCCGACCGCATTCCGCGCTCGTGACCACCGCCATGTATCTGGGCCTCGATGCGCACCCTGGGTTTACGCCGGACATAAAGCGCGCCCACGCCCTTCGGCCCATATATCTTGTGGGCGGAAAGTGACAGCAGGTCGATCTTCATATCATTCATGTCCAGGGGCACCTTGCCTGCGCTCTGCGCGGCATCGACGTGCAGTAATATTTTCCGTTCGCGGGTTAGTTCACCGATCGCTGCTACATCTTGTATCACCCCGATCTCGTTGTTGACATGCATGATCGAAACCAGAATGGTGTCATCGCGCAAAGCCGCCTTCAGCTTATCCAAACTCAACAATCCGTCCGGCTCTGGATCCAAATAAGTGACTTCGTACCCCTCCCGCTCCAAATGCCGGCAGGTGTCAAGAACTGCCTTGTGTTCCGTCTTGCACGTCACAATGTGCCTACCCTTTTTGTTGTAGAAATGGGCAACACCCTTGATGGCAAGATTGTCGGACTCGGTAGCCCCGGAGGTCCAGACGATCTCCTTGGGGTCGGCATTGATGAGTGCCGCCACATCTTGGCGGGCCTGCTCAACCGCGTCGTCGGCATCCCAACCAAAACGGTGAGATCGGGAAGCGGGGTTACCAAACAAGCCGTCCGGCGTCAGGTAGCCGCACATCTTTTCCGCGACCCTTGGGTCCACCGGAGTGGTCGCCGAATAATCCATGTAAATCGGTAGTTTCATCATTACTCCAGGTCAGTTGTTCGCTCGGCCCGTCAGGCGGATGGGATAGTAGATTGAACAGACTGAACACTCACTTTGGGCTGCTGCTGCATCTTTTGGCGCTGGGCAACCTGCCGGGTACCGCGTTGCGCCATCAAATCATTTAAGCTGATTTCATTCAGGTATTGGTGGATCCGGTTGCTGAGATCATTCCAGAGATCGTGTGTCAGGCAGCGTTCGTTGTCTTGGCAATTATGCCCACCTCCGCAGCGAGTGGTATCAACCCGCTCGTCCACGGCGGCGATGACCTGGGATACGAATATCTCAGCACCGCTTCTCGCCAGCACGTACCCACCCCCCGGGCCACGCACACTGTTGACCAGCGTATTCTTCCTGAGACGGGCAAAAAGCTGCTCGAGATAGGAGAGTGAAATGCCCTGCCTCCCCGCGATATCCGCCAGCGTTATCGGGCCGTCACCGTCATGAATCGCCAGATCGAGCATCGCGGTAACCGCATAGCGGCCTTTGGTCGTCAATCGCATCAGCTAGCCCCCAAGTCTCAAGTAGCGGAAATATATAATAACCAACCTATTTGATCAAGTATTATTCTCTGGGTTCCGTTGGCGGCGCCTCGACAGGTTTGTTCCCATGGATACGGAGCAGCTCTTCGGCCGTAGAAGCAATCTCGCAGGCATCTAAAGATGGCAGATCAAGATCAGGCTGCTCCCCGCTGAGCTTTTTTAGATTCTCACAGATCTGCTGCATGCGCTGATCCATCAGGTGAATATGGTCGAGCATGCAGTTGATCGCATGAGCCACCGGATCGGGGGCATCCGCGGTTACTCCATAGGCGTCGAATCCCATCTTCCGGGCAATCTGGGCACGATGGGCCTCATCCTCGTCGTTTGGCCCTTCGATCAATCTGCCCGGCACCCCAACCACGGTGGTCCCTGGCGGCACGGACCGGACCACGACCGCATTCGAGCCAATTCTCGCCCCACTGCCAATCTCTATCGGCCCAAGCACTTTCGCCCCCGCGCCAACCACTACGTTGTCGCCGAGCGTGGGATGGCGCTTCCCCTTTTGCCAACTGGTTCCGCCCAGTGTCACTCCGTGGTAAAGGGTGCAGTCGTTGCCGATAACCGCCGTTTCTCCAATCACCACGCCCATACCATGATCGATAAAGAAGCGCCGGCCAATGACCGCGCCCGGATGGATCTCGATGCCTGTCAACCAGCGCGCCAAGGTGGATATCAAACGTGCCAACCAGTGCAAGTTCAGACCCCAGAGCCAATGAGTCAGCCGGTAAAAAATCAGGGCGTGCAGCCCTGGGTATGTGGTGGCCACTTCGAAACTGTTCCGGGCGGCTGGATCCCGGTCGAACACGCAGCCGATATCTTCTTTTAGACGAGAGAACATGCCGGGCAAATCAACCTTACACGTCGTGAAAACGAAAGACTTACTATTCTACTCGATTATCCGGTGCTTACCACCGGCGATAAGTTTGCGGCCCACAAAATCACAATATCAGGCATCTTGACCCTGATTCTGGGACTCCTCACGACCAGCCTACCGCTTTACATCCCGGGACTTACGAGGGAAATCGACGCGGAGATTTCCTTCCCTGGGTCGCACTTAGGATTCCTCTTAGGATATTCAGTTCATCCAAGTCGGGTCTGGCTCGTAAAAACAACCGGCGCAATCTCCGCTGCAGTTTCCTGGACTGCTGGGGATCCGAAAAGCCAATCTCTTCCATGGTCTGATTCAAATGTTCGAAGAAGCCTTCCAAGAGTTCCGCTGGCGCGACCTCCTGAGTCCCGTTGGCCGCTTCAGGTTGCTCGACCAGGGCCGCCATATGCAGCTCGTAGGCCAATATCTGTGCCGCTTGAGCCAGATTGAGGGACGCATATTCGGGATTGGCGGGTATCTGCACCAGATAATTGCAGCGATCCAGTTCCGCGTTGGAAAGTCCAGAACTTTCCCGACCAAACAGCAGTGCAACCTCACCTTGCTGCCCCTCATCGATCAACAGTGAGGCACACTGCGCCGGAGCGAGTTGGGGCCATTGCACGGTACGCAACCGCGCACTGGCGCCCACGACCAGACGGCAGCCCAATAGCGCTGAATCCAAATCATCACACAGCCGGGCACCAGCCAACAGGTCATCGGCACCCGAAGCTCGTGCGGTAGCGTCCGCGCTCGGGTAATTCTTGGGATGCACTAGGTACAGTTGCCGCAGGCACATGTTCTTCATCGCCCGGGCCACGGCACCGATGTTTCCGGGGTGGGTCGTACCGATCAAGACAAAACGCACCCGCTGCAACCTCTCCTTCACCGACGTCACCACCAAACCAGTCCTTCCTCGCATGATTATCTAAAACGCCCGCATCACAACACCACAAAGACGGTGACGCGGCAAGCGTATATAATAGCTGCTCCTTGTGGTGGCAGGCCTCTAACTTTGGCAACCGCCCAAAGAAATCGACGGGTTCCTTTCAACGCCAATTCTTACCGCTCTACACCGATCTCCAGCCATGCACCCAACCATCAATATTGCCATCCGCGCCGCCCGCAGCGCGGGAAATCTACTGCTCCGATACTACGATCGCGTGGATACGCTAAATGTCAGTGCCAAGGGTTTGAACGACTTCGTTTCTGACGTGGACAAGGCATCCGAGCAAGCCATCATTGAGGTGCTGCGCAAATCTTATCCGGATCACGCAATCCTCGCCGAAGAGAGTGGTGAGCACGGACGGAGCGATTATCAATGGGTCATCGATCCACTCGACGGAACCACCAACTATCTGCATGGCTTTCCCCAATTTTCCGTCTCCATCGCCCTGAAACACAAGGGGGTGCTCGAACATGCCCTGGTTTACGATCCGCTGCGGGATGAGATGTTCACCGCCAGCCGTGGCGCCGGTGCACTGCTCAATGACCGCCGGATCCGCGCCTCCAGCCGCAAGGTGCTTACCGGAGCATTGCTGGGGACCGGGTTTCCGTACCGAGAGCTTGTTCACCTGGATCCTTATCTGGGGATGTTCCGGGACCTGATCAGCGAGGTGGCGGGTATTCGCCGGCCCGGTTCGGCCGCCTTGGATCTGGCCTACGTCGCGGCCGGGCGCTTGGACGGTTTTTGGGAACTTGGATTATCAGAGTGGGATATCGCCGCAGGTGCCCTGTTGATCAAAGAGGCGGGTGGCACCATCAGCGATCTATCCGGTGGGGAACGTTACCTGGAGAGTGGGAATCTAATTGCTGCAAACGTCAAGCTGCACAATCTGATGCGGCGCAAGATTCAACCCCATCTAAATGAGCAACTGCGCTTCTGATCGTCCAGTGGTCGCTCAAGTATTAGTCGCACCGACCGCTATTCGGTTTTGAATGAGCCAAGCACCCCAGGGTGTGGCAGCCACACCGAGCAGCGAGACCATGACCCGAGAAGATTCCAAACCCGCACCGGTCAGTGACCAAGCCCTAGAAATGGTTATGCGGGATGTGCTGGATGGAATGCTGGAACTTACGCTGGACTTCGCCTTTGCGGAGCACGCCGGCAACCTTGAAATAATCGAGATCGCGCCGGCGCAAGTCGGCCATAACAGCGCCGCTGGCAATGCCGATCCCGAAGTACTCGCAACAACCGAACGGGCGGCGGAGGTACTACGCTTTCCCTTACTGAAAAAGGCGGCAGGCTAACTTCGGCACGGGATTCCGATCATACCTGACTGCCATCGTTGGCCACGCCTTCTTTTTTTACTGGCATCAGGTCGGCCTTACTGATTCCCAGTAACAAAGCTGCCTTGCTGGCGACATAGATGGTCGAATAGGTTCCCACAATCACGCCGATGATCAGTGCCAAGGCGAATCCGTGGATAATCTCCCCTCCGAAAATAAAGAGTGCGAAAAGTACCAACAAGGTTGTGAACGATGTCATGATGGTTCGGGAAAGCGTCTGATTCAGCGACACATTGACGATCTGCTCTGCACTCCCCTTACGCATCTTACGGAAGTTCTCCCGAATGCGGTCGTAGATGACAATGGTATCGTTCAGCGAGTACCCAATCACCGCCAGTACCGCAGCTAGCACGGGGAGATCGAACTCGATCTGAAACAGAGAGAACAGACCCACGGTAAACAAGACATCATGAATCGTGGCAATAACCGCACCCAGGGACAGCCTGTATTCGAAGCGCAGCGCGACATAGATCAGTATCCCGATCAACGCGTATAGCATCGCCAGCCCACCATCCTCGCTCAACTCGTCGCCAACCTGGGGGCCAACAAACTCCACCCGGCGCAGCTCCGCATTTCCGATGGCACGGTTCAACTCATCAAAAGCACGGTTACTCTGTACCTCGCTGCCTCCCTCCTCGCTGGGCGCCAACCGAATCAGTATATCTTTCGTGTTGCCGAAGTGCTGAACCGACGCATCATCGAATCCACCCCCCGCCAGCGCCGCCCGCACCTTCGCCAGCTCGACCGGTTCTTTGAAACCCACCTCCACCAAAGTGCCCCCGGTAAAATCGATCCCCATGTTAAGCCCTTGAATGATGATCGACAGGACAAAGATCACCAAGGAAACGCCGGAAAATATCAGGGCCGCCCTGCTTTTACCCATGAAATCGATGTTAAGCGTGGATTTAAAGATCTGCATATCGGTGGTTATCCCATGGTGCCCAAAGGAGAGCCGCTTAGATGGCCAGTTGTTTAACCCGGCGATTGCCGTAGATCAGATTGATCACCGACCGGGTGCCAAGTATCGCCGTAAACATGGAGGTCAAAATGCCGATGAACAATGTCACGGCAAACCCCTTGATGGGACCGGTGCCAAAAGAGAACAGGACAACGGCCGCGATCAAGGTTGTGATATTGGCGTCGACGATGGTAGAGAGCGCCCTCTCATATCCGGCATAGATACTGGCCTGGGGGGTATTGCCAATGCTGATCTCCTCTCTAATGCGCTCGAAGATGAGAACGTTGGCATCGACCGCCATACCCACGGTAAGCACGATACCCGCGATACCCGGCAAGGTCAGGGTAGCTTGCAGCATGGACATAATTGCGACGATCAACACCAGATTCATGATCAGTGCCAAATTCGCCACCAACCCGAAGATCTTGTAATACACCACCATGAAGACCATCACCAACAGCAGACCGATCACCACCGAGCGAAAACCCTGATCGATATTGTCCTGCCCCAGGCTGGGGCCGATGGTTCGCTCCTCCACGATATCGATCGGCGCCGCCAGAGCGCCTGCGCGCAAGAGTAGCGCCAGATCATGCGCTTCTCCGGGACTATCCAAGCCGGTTGTCTGAAAACGCCTGCCAAAGGGCTCGAGGATATTGGCGACGCTGATCACCTCTTGGACCGGAATCTTTTGGATCACCTTTTCACCATTAACGACCCGGGTATCGGTGCGGGTTTCGATAAATACCACCGCCATGGGTTTACCCACGTTCTCGGTAGTCACATTACGCATGCGCCTTGCCCCCGGGCCGTCCAGGCTGACGAATACCGCTGGCTGGCTGGTCCGTTGATCGAAACCCGAAGATGCGTCGGTGATCTGATTACCGGTGACGATGACCTGTTTTTTCAGCAGTATCGGCCGCCCATCCCGGGTGTGGTAGAGCTTGGAGCCCACTGGTACCTTTCCGTCCAAGGCATCTTCGATGCTGTGTTCGGTATCTTCCAAACGATATTCGAGTGTTGCGGTCGCACCCAACAGCTCCTTCAACTTCGCCGGATCCTGTGCTCCTGGCAGCTGAACTACGATGCGGCGCTCCCCCTGTTGTTGGATAATCGGTTCCGATACGCCCAGGGCATTCACCCGGTTGCGTAGCGTGGTGACGTTCTGCTCAAGGGCAAACTTACGGGTCGCTTGTTGTTCGTTGCGCGACAACTGGACCCGTACCTGAAAGTTCTCCCCATCAACCGCTTCCATCTGAAGATTGCCGAACTCCTCATCGATTGCCTCGTACGCCTGATCACGCACTCCGGCATCCTTAAAACTAACAACCACCCCGTCGTCAGTTTGGGAAACGGTAGTGTAGCGAAGCCGTTTATCCCGCATCAGGGTGCGGATATCACCCGCATAGCGATCCAGCGCCTGCGCCACCGCGGCATCCATATCGACATCGATAAGCACGTGAATACCGCCGCGTAAATCCAAGCCCAGAAACATGGGTAACGCACCGATTGACCTTAACCAATCCGGAACATCGGTGGAAAGGGTCAGGGCCAAGGTGTAGTCTCCTCCCAGCGCTGTCTCCAGTAAATCTTTAGCCAGCAACTGCTGCTCGGAGTTGATAAACCGCAGCAGCAATCTATCCGGACCGGATTCCATGGATTTAATCTGCACGTTGGAGTTGGTCAGGCGCTCTTGGATGAGCCGTTCCGTAGCCGAGTCCATTTGTGCCCGCCGGCTTCCGGTTATTTCCATGGCGGGGTCCTGGCTAAAGAGATTTGGCATGGCATAGAGCATGCCGAGGACGACCACGATGATAACCAGCAGATTTTTCCAGAGAGGATATCGATTCATGAGTGTTTGGGAGGACTTCTACTGTATCCTAAAGACCGTCGGACACCAGGTTAATCGTAGCGACACCGATCAAGCGCCACACCACCGCCGATTACGGGTCACACGAGGTTATAGCTCCTTAAGGGTTCCCTTCGGCATCACGGCGGCCACCGACTGCCGGCGGAACTTGACCTCGGTACCCGCGGCGATCTCGATCTTCACAAAGTTCTCGCCGAGATCGGTAATCTTGCCCATCATCCCCCCTTCGGTTTGTACTTCATCGCCCTTGGCCAGGGATTCCACCAATTTCCGATGTTCTTTCTGGCGCTTCATCTGTGGCCGAATCATCAAAAAGTAGAGCATGATGATCAAACCGATCGGCAGGATCAACCCTTCCAGTCCCGGGCCGGATGGAGCGTCGGCGGCCTGCGCCATCGCATCTGATATAAAGAAACTCATTAGCTATCCACCTGAATCAACTAGGTTTAAAGTCTACGGCCCTCGGATCGCGCGCGAGGTCCGCCATCCATTAAGCGGCGCATTATGACACAACTGACCGGTTTAAAGAATTACCCGCCGCGGCTGGCAAAAAAGTGCTGAGAAAATGTCGCGAAGCGACCTTCCGAAACCGCCGCGCGGATTTCCCCCATCAGGGTTTGGTAGTAAGCCAGGTTGTGGATAGTATTCAACCTGGCCCCCAGAATCTCATTGCAGCGGGACAAGTGGCGGAGATAGGAACGGCTGTAGTGACGGCAAGTGTAACAATCACATAGCGGATCCAATGGTCCAGTGTCTTGGGCATACCGTGCGTTGCGAATGCGCACTGTGCCTTGGTGGGTAAACAAATGACCGTTACGAGCATTGCGAGTGGGCAAGACACAATCGAACATATCGATTCCCCAACCAACCGCCGTGACAATATCCTCCGGTGTTCCCACGCCCATCAAGTAGCGCGGTTGCGCCAGGGGAAGCCGGGGAGCGAGAAACTCCATGACCCGCCAACGGTCATCCGGCGGCTCCCCCACCGACAGCCCGCCAACCGCATAGCCATCGAATCCGATCTCCACAAGCCGCGCCAACGAATGGCCGCGCAGCTCGGGATAGACACCGCCCTGAACAATTCCAAACAGGGCCGCCGGATTATCCCCATGGGCCTCCCTGCTGCGCTGTGCCCAACGCAGTGACAACTCCATGGAGTCCCTGGCTTGCTGGGCAGTGGCCGGAAAGGGCGTGCACTCATCGAATATCATCACGATATCGGAGCCCAACTCTCGCTGTACTCTCATGGACTCTTCCGGCCCCATAAAGATCTTAGCTCCATCCACCGGGGACCGAAACTGAACCCCCTGTTCCGAAATCTTACGTGTGGCGCCTAGGCTGTAGACCTGAAAACCTCCCGAATCAGTCAATATCGGACGCCGCCAATGGCTGAATCCATGCAATCCATCATGTTTCCGAATGACATCCGTACCGGGACGCAGCATCAGATGAAAGGTATTGCCGAGTATCATCTCGGCACCCAACGCCTCGAGTTCTTCCGGTGTCATTGCCTTCACGGTGCCATAGGTTCCCACGGGCATGAATGCCGGAGTCTCGACGCTTCCCCGGTCAAAAATCAGCCGGCCACGCCGGGCAAATCCATCTTTTCTGACCAGCTCAAACTGCATTTGTCCCCTCTTAATTTAGATCACCAGAGATTGTTGACAACAGATCGATAATATTAGAAACTATCAATGTACTGAAATTTCAGTACATACTCCTCCATCCTCCTTTGGTGGATCTTACGCGCGGCAAACCTCTTGCCGCGCTTTTTTTTTCCCGTCTCATTGGCGGCTAAGTAGCATCGCATCCCCGTAGCTGAAGAACCGGTAGCGTGCTGCCACGGCATGCCGGTAAGCCTCCATTACTTGCGGATATCCACTAAAGGCCGCGACTAACATCAGTAGCGTAGACCGAGGTAGATGAAAGTTGGTGATCATGGCATCTACACAGTGAAACCGGTAACCCGGGGTGATAAACAGGCTGGTATCACCTCGGTAGGGTCTCAGCTTCCCTGAGGCAGCGGCAGTCTCCAAGCTGCGAACGCTGGTTGTGCCGACCGCCACAACCCGTCCTCCCTGGCGCCGGGTGCGTTCCACACGCTCACACACGGACAGGCCGACCTCCACGTACTCACTGTGCATGACATGGTCCTCGATTCGTTCGCTGCGAATCGGCTGGAAAGTGCCCGCTCCCACATGCAGGGTCA
>JAGRGP010000018.1 GCA_020445415.1 Gammaproteobacteria bacterium
TCAGCGCGACCACCAAAGCGCTGGCCCACCTCGCCCTGCCCCGTGAAGATGTAGCGGTGATCTCCGGTATCGGCTGTTCGTCCCGTCTACCCGCATACCTCTCCGTCTACGGATTCCACGGCGTTCACGGCCGGGCATTAGCGGTAGCCTCGGGTTTAAAGGCCGCGCGGCCGGAGCTGACCGTCATAGCTACCGGCGGTGACGGTGACGGTTTCTCCATCGGTGGCAACCACTTTCTACACGCCTGCCGGCGTAACATGGATATGACCTACGTGGTGATGGACAACGAGGTTTATGGCATGACTAAGGGCCAGGCCTCTCCAACGACGGCCCCCGACTGGACTGACAGCAAACTCACACCCCACGGCCCTGGGGTTCCCCGGTTCAATCCATCGGCAATCGCCCTTGCTTCGGGGGCCAGTTTCATCGCGCGGGGGTTTACCGGCGATCCTAACGGCCTGGCCAAGTTAATCGTGGAAGGCATCCAGCATCCGGGGTTCGCATTTATCCAGGCACTCAGCCCCTGCACGACTTTTCGCCCGGAACAAAAGGAATGGAAAAAGACGGTGCGTGGCTTCGATGGCGACGGAACCTCTGATCCGGCCGAGGCGGCACACCGAATCCAATCCGATGACGGCCTGTCGACCGGTTTGATTTACCGCACCCAGATCCCGGTCTGGCAACCCGCCAACGCCGCCCGCACCGAGCTGGCGGCACTGGAAAACGAGTTCCGCGTATGAATGAGAGCCGAAATGCCGTGAGTATTGAACCCTCTGTTTTGATCGAGACTTTGGAAGAGTTTCTGGTGCACGCCATCACCCTTGAGCGTGAGTCGGTGGAACGCTACGAGGAGTTGGCCGACAGTATGGAGATACACAATAATCCGGAAATCTCGGAATTATTCAGAAAACTCGCTCACTTCGGGGAACTGCATGCGGCGGAGATCGAGGAACACGCCGCGGGTATGACGCTGCAGCATATCCCGCCTTGGGAGTTCAAGTGGACAACACCCGAAGCGCCGGAGAGCGGTCTGGTGGATGAAGTCGACTACCTCATGGATGAGCGGAGCGCACTCGCCTTTGCGTTGCGTAATGAAGATCGGGGCCGTGAGTTCTATGCTCAAGTTGCCGCGGGCTCGCCCAACTCAGACGTACGGAGACTGGCGCGGGAATTCGCCAACGAGGAGCAGGAACACGTACAATTGTTACAGAACTGGATAGGGAAACTGAGTGAAAAAGCGGGTAGTCGGCCGGTAGACCTTGACCCGCCAAACGTGACAGAATAGCCCCCGGTTGGCGCAATGGCTTGTACCGACTTCGTCTCACCAGGTGATTCTGTTGCTATCCTTGAGACAGCATAATTAAACAGCCGGCGAAGAGGATGTCATCGGATGTGGATTCTTATTTCCAAGATCAGCCCCGATACGACTCACGACGATATTTATCGTTTCGCGAAACGGGGGGTCAAGGGACCCTGGTTGAACATTTCCTCCTCGTTGAGGGGAAAGGTAAAACGTTGCGGTATCCTGCGGATCAGTGACCGAAGCAACAACTATCTGGAGTGTCACGGCCTGGTCAGCATCGAACCGATAAAATTTGCCATGCAGGCAATCGAGCGGCTGCATGGGCGGCGAATCCGCGGCGCCTCGGTGGGTGTCCGTCGGTACTTCTCCCGATCAACGGAAAGGGACCGCCGAAACCTCTTCAACCAGTCACCCGTTCCTGAACACAAGGAACGCCGGCGCAACGACCGACGGCGGGCCCACGTGACAGTCCGCAAGGATTTTCGTTACTACGAGCCTTGAATCGGGCCAGCTACGGGGTTCACCAGGCTTCCGATGCTATCAATCCTGATTTCTACTTGATCACCCGCCGCCAGAAAAACCGGTGGATTGCGTGTAAAACCCACTCCCGCCGGGGTTCCGGTTAGGATCAAAGTTCCGGGTAGCAGGGTGGTATCCTGGCTCAGCAAGTGGATCAGGCGCGCTACCGGGAAGATCATGTCGGCGGTATTCCCATCCTGCATAGTCTGCCCGTTCAACAGTGTCCGCACCCGCAGTGCTTGCGGATCGGGGATCTCGTCAGCGGTTACCAGCACCGGCCCCAACGGGCAAAAACCATCAAAGCTCTTGCCCCTGACCCACTGGCCTCCTCCACTATGTTTCTGCCATCGCCTGGCGGATATGTCATTGGCGCAGGTATAGCCATATACGAACTCCAGCGCCTGTTCTTCCTTGACATTGTGTGCCAATCGGCCAACCACGACCGCCAACTCGCCCTCATAGTCCACCTCCGGCCCCTGCGTGCAGCTGGCAGGCAATGGGATTGGGCAACCGGGATGCGTAACCGCGCTGGTTGGTTTCATGAAGAGTATCGGATTGTCCGGAAGGCGGGCTCCGGTCTCGGCGGCATGGTCACGGTAGTTTAAGCCGATACAAAATATATTGACCGGTTCAATGGGTGCCAGACACTGGCCAACTTCCACAACCCGGCCGGTTTCCTCGAACCCTTGCCACGGGCTTCCCCGGAGTATCCGACACCGGCCACTGTCCAGTATCCGCCCAAAGACGATACCGTCTGCTTTATCGATAAACCTGACTAAACGCATGATAGCCCACTCCCCGGATCCACGATCGCGCTCTACCGTCCATTACCCCAGTGTGGGATGGTATCATCAGCGCATTGGAGATCCCATCGGAGCAAAGATGTTCACCGGCATCGTTCAGGGTACCGCAGAGGTTGTCGAAATCAGTGTCAAGACGGCGTTCCGGCGTCATCGGATCCGCCTGCCGGAAATCCTGCGGGAGGGGCTGCGGCCCGGGGCTTCGGTGGCCCACAACGGCTGTTGCCTGACTGTAGCCGAAATCACAGACGATTTGGTGTCGTTCGATCTGATGCAGGAAACCCTCAAGGTTACCAACCTCGGACTCCTAACACCGGGCGACCGGGTCAATATCGAACGGGCAGCGCGGTTCGGAGACGAAATCGGCGGCCATCAGATGTCCGGCCACATCATTTGCCTGGGACGGGTGATCCAGGTGGTCGATAGTGAAAACAACCGACGGGTTGTGCTCCAACTGCCCGACGAATATGCACCCTATCTCTTCCCCAAGGGTTACATCGGTATTGACGGCATCAGTCTTACCATCGGCAGGGTCGATGGCGCACGGTTCGATGTCAACCTGATACCCGAGACCCTGGCGCGCACCACTATTGCCGCCCGCGGGCCCGAGGACCTGGTCAATATCGAGATCGATCCCCAGACTCAGGCAATCGTTGACACCGTGACCCGCCTCCTCGGGAGGTCTGGTCTTTTGGCGCCCGATTGATCCGCGAGGCCGCCGACAACGCAGCCGGTAGCCCCGTGGCTTGCGTTTGTCAGCAAATCTTACACTTTAGGCATACCGCACCCGTGGCAGTCCACATGAGGCTATGCTAACTCACTTTCGTGCTTTGTATTTTTTTGACTGGCACAGGATTTGCGAGGAACTGATACAGGAGGCACGGAGACTAAAGACATGATCAACGACCTGACTTTCCCGATTAATCCCGAGCTGTGTTCGCCGTCTTACCTATACAACCGCAGCAACGCCACCGAGGTTTCGCTCGATGAACGCCGAATTTCCCTCGAAGCCCCCCACCCAGAGTTTGAGCCCGACCTGGTGCAGCTTCAGGAAACGGATCCCGAGTCCTATCGGATGGTGGTTTATAGCTGGGCATAAGTTGCCGGCGCCGTAGCGTCGCAGGGCATCATTTCCTCTCGACAATAACCAGATACAACCAGATGTTGTGCACACTAGTCCCGCTGATAAGCGGGATTTTTTTGCCTGCCCGCCACGGATTCCCGTAAGCCAGCCCCGGCCTTGATCTCCCGGCGAGACTTAGTGCCCGGATAGTGTTAACTTGCAATCTCTACTTGTTGCTCAGCAAACCTTGTAGCACTTGGACTTGATGGTAGCGATAGCATTGAAGGCCCACACATGACCCGCTTCATGGCACCGCGTTATTTCGACCGGGAGCAGCTCCAGGCGGTTGAGACACTGCTAGAGCATTTGGAAATCGGAGATGATGAGGGGCGCCGGATCTTTATCATCGCGCTGGAATACGAACTCGCGGAATACGACAATACGTCCCAGAACAACAACCCCCCACCACCGCTTCCTTCGCCACCAGAAAATTTTCAGCGTGTCGCCAGCGCCGCCGAGGAGCTTTGCCGAGCCCTCCAATCACTGCCGGAAGATGAGGGGGCAACAGTGCTGCATACCCTTACAGGTAGCGATCCGTTCCAACGGATTTACAACACCGACTACCTTAATGCGCTACAGCGGCATGCCGAACGGCTAGCTGATGCTTGCCGCGCAGCGCGCCCAGTCAAACTGACACCGGCGGCACCCCTGAGCGAGAACCAGGCGCAGTTCATTAACATTCTTGCCGAAGCCTATTGGGAGTGTTTCGAGACACAACCCAACGTCGATGGGTTGCAGCCGTTTGCCGCGTTGGTAAACGGCATCATCGACATCTGCCAGCTTGGCATCGAGCTGGATCACCCTCAGTTGGAACTGTTACTGAGTGGCCGCAATGCCACGGGCACCTAGGCTATAGTCCTTTCGGCCTCCTCTCGGCATCGGTTCGCGTTATAGTAAGGGCCGCTACCTTGGAGACGGCCAGGGATATTTCGGGAGAGCCACCCTAGTACAGCTTATGTTTGCCAAATACTTCGGCCTGAGAGAGCCGGGTTTCTCGATCACCCCAGACCCGCGCTACCTCTTTCTTACTCACGAACACCGTGAGGCACTGGCGCATCTTCTCTACGGTGCCGGAGAAGGCGGTGGTTTCGTCTTGCTCACCGGAGAGGTGGGAACCGGAAAAACCACCATTTGCAGAGCCTTTCTTGAGCAACTTCCCGAGAATGTCCACGTTGCACTGATCTTGAATCCCGCACTCACCGCCGCCGAGTTACTGCACACCATTTGCGAAGAGTTTGGAATCCCGGTGGCCGACGACACGACCTCGATCCGGGTCCTACTGGGAAAGCTCAATCACTATCTTCTTGAAGCGCACGCTAGCCACCACCGTCCCGTGCTCATGATCGACGAGGCGCAAAATCTGAGCCCCGAGGTACTGGAACAGATTAGGTTGCTAACCAATTTGGAGACTCACACTCACAAGCTGTTGCAAGTCTTTTTGATCGGGCAGCCTGAACTGCGGGATATGCTGGAAAACAAGAGGCTGCGCCAGCTTGCCCAACGCATTACCGCCCGTTATCACCTGCTGCCACTCTCCCGTGAAGAGACCGGCGGTTACATCCGTCATCGGCTAGCGATCGCGGGGGTCGAGCGTCCACTGTTCACCGCTACCGCGATTAATAGAATCCACAAACTGTCCAAGGGAGTCCCCCGGCTCATCAATATTCTGTGCGATCGGGCGCTGCTCGGTGCCTTCGCCACCCACCGGCAGCAAGTCGATGGACATATCGTCTCCCGGGCGGCACGGGAACTTCAGGGCCATTCCGGGAGTGGGTGGACTCGAGAAATCGTGCTAGGCACCGCCTTAGCGGTGCTCCTGGTGGTAGTCGGTGGAGCGTACCTCCTAGCCTTCCAGCCCTTCGGCCCCCAAGCTGAGGTGAAGTTAGCCGCAACCGCCCCACCCCGGATAGAATCCACCCCAACACCCGCGCCGGAGCTAGCGCGTCATGACCCCGTCCCCACCACCCTGGGTGAGGAGAACAGGGTAACTTCGGAGCCGGCTCCCGCGGTAGAACCGGTAGGGGCCACGAGAGACGCGGCCACACCCGAAACGCCACTCGAGCCTGCTCCCCAAACCACCGCACCACCACCCGCTAAAGCGCAAGGGGAGTTACTCGAGCCTGTTGCACGCACCCGGTATTTAACGGCGCCCTCCACCCGGGATCTGGCACTTCTGGCGATGGATGAACCGGCTGCAATCAGCCGGTTGCTGAGTCTGTGGGGGCATTGGTCTTCCGCAAACGCGTCTTGCACGGATGCCGAACAGCTAGGGCTTCGCTGCCGCAGGGGACGGGGTGATTGGTACCGATTAATGGCCTACGATCGTCCCGCTGTCATCCAGTTGACCGGTGACGATAGCCTCGGCTACGCAGTGATCGCGGGGCTCGATCAACGCGATGCCATCCTTGTTACTCCGGAACAGCGGGTAAGAATCCCCCTCACCGCACTGGATGCCTTCTGGCAGGGAGACTTTCTGCTGCTGTGGAAACCGCCCCCGGGTGGTGATCTGCTGATCGGACCTCGCTCACCGGGGAACTATGTGCGATGGCTACGAGAAACGCTCGCCCGGATCCCCGGCTGGTCGACCTTGCCCCAAGAAAGAGACGACTACGATAGCGAGCTCCAGGAAGCGGTACGCCGTTTCCAGCAACTTCGCGGGCTGGCCACTGACGGACTGGTCGGTCCTGAAACATTGATCCATTTGAACACCGTGGCGGCATTGCCGGCTACACCACGATTGGAACAACCCTAACTACAGGCGGCGAAATGTCCTACATACTCGAAGCCTTGAAAAGGTCACAGCAGGAAAGAAATCGGGGCGAGATTCCGACGCTGATCACTGGCGCCGCACAGCCCCTCGGCGACTACCCGCCAGAGGGTCGTTCCCGGGTTCTCGCCTTAACGTTATGGATTTTGTTGCTGACCGCGATAACACTAACGGCCGCTTATCTGGTGATTATTCCCCGTGCTGGTCACGAGAATCCAATGCCCACAACGAGCCAAGTCGCACCCCCGGGAACCCCAGCCGCCGCACCTGGAGCGGAGCCGGACAAGACAAGGCTTGGCAACCCGCAACCTCCAACTCCAACAGCTTCAACGGTTAGCGACAGCGATTCGGCTTCGGCAACAATCACGGTACCCGACAAATCCCAGTCTGCCGCGACAAGCCCGGCTCAGCATCCACCCCCGGGGGAACAACGTTCCCTCGACACTCCGCCCTCCTCCTCAATCCAAGAACCGGCAAGCACGGAAGCTAGCGGCAGCACCTCGCTCACGGCGACTGCCACGGCTACTCCCGCGCCACCAAAACCGGCACAAGCGGAGGATCCTATGCGCCAGATGCGCCAGGAGTTCTTGGAAATCAAGCGGCAGCTGAGCCGGCAACAACCCGCGGCCCCATCTCCCAAGCGTGAAGGTCCACTACCCCAGAACAACACCAGAACCAACCGAACTCCGCCCCCTTCTGAGCAGATTAACGGGAGCGGTAGCACTGACCAAACCTCTTCGCTTGCCACACTGGCGGGCCCTGCTTTCGAGTTGCCATTGCCGGTCCAAAACCGCCTGCCGAGGAGAACCATAAGCGTACTTGCTTATTCGGAAGAACCCGGGCGCCGATTCATCATTCTTAACTCAAGGAAGATGCGGGAAGGGGAACAGACCGACGGTGGATTGACCGTGGAATCCATTCTCAAAGACGGCGTACTGTTCCGTTTCGACGGTCATCGCTTTTTCGACTCCATGTACCGCTAAAGGGAAAACCGACCCGGGGTACGACGTCATAACTGCTCCGCCGTAAAGGTGTTACAGCTATTTACGTCTCCCTTGCTCAAGCCTGTTTTGAACCAACGGACCCGTTGGGCCGAAGTACCATGGGTGAATGACTCCGGGGTAACATATCCCCGAGCTTGACGCTGCAACCGGTCATCGCCGATGGCGCTGGCGGCGGTCAGCGCTTCTTCCACATCCCCAGTCTCCAGTAACTGCCTTGTCCTATTCGCGTCATGCGCCCAAACTCCGGAGAAGCAATCTGCCTGCAGTTCCAGCATCACCGACAGTGCGTTGGCCTCTTGCGAACTCATGCGCTGCCGTGCCTGGTGCACCTTGTCGGAGATGCCCAGTAGATTCTGCACGTGATGCCCAACCTCATGGGCGATGACGTACGCCTGAGCAAAATCGCCCGGCGCCCGGTGACGCTCCTTAAGGTCACGATAGAAACTCAGGTCGATGTAGACCTTTTGATCTCCCGGGCAATAGAAAGGCCCCATTGCGGCCTGGGCGAATCCGCAAGCAGACCTGACATTGCCACTGAAAAGCACCAAGGTCGGCTCCCGGTAGCCCTTCCCGGAGCTGCGGAAGATCTGATTCCAAGTATCCTCGGTGTCGGCCAGCACGACGGCCACGAATTTCGCCAATTCGTCCTCCTCGGGAGTGGGCTTGTAGGGCACGCTCTCGGTGGCAGGCGTACCCAGCATGCCGCCGCCCTGGTTCAGGATTACGCTTGGGTCCACGCCAAAGTACATGGCAATCAATGCCAGCACGATGACACCTATCCCGCCTCCACCCGCCTTACTGGCGATCCGCACGCCGCGGCGATCTTCGACGTTGCTGCTCACCCTTCTATTTCGCCATCTCATAGTGTTGTTTCTCCCTGGTCAAACGTATTGACATATGGTGTGCAATTGCGGCCATCAGTCCGACTCCACCGGTCGCTTCGCTGGTTACCCCTCGCCATCGAGTAACGACTCCAACGCCTCCCACCGAGCATAACTGCTGGCTAGAACGGTCTCCAGCGAACTGAGCCGCGTGTTCATCTCGTTGATTTGCCCGCCCTCGGAGCGATAGAAATCCGGGTCGGCCATGATTGCCTGGACGGCCTCAAGTTCCGCTTCCAACGACTCTATTTTTTTGGGCAGCTCGGCCAGCTCCCTCTGATCCTTGTAGCTCAGCTTCTTGGGTCGAGTAGCCGGCCTCGGATTGGAAACTCGGGGCTTCACTGGCGGGTCAATGGCTGGTGGTTTACGTTGCCGCAGCCAATCGTCATAACCACCCACGTACTCCGCAACCCGCCCATCACCCTCAAGGACCAGGGTGCTGGTTACCACGCGATTGAGAAAGAATCTGTCGTGACTGACCAAGAGCAGCGTCCCCTCATACTCCATCAGCAGCTCCTCTAAGAGCTCCAGGGTTTCCATATCCAAATCGTTGGTAGGCTCGTCTAGCACCAACACATTGGCGGGCCGAGCAAATAATTTGGCCAGCAGCAATCGGTTACGCTCACCGCCGGAGAGTGCCTTGACGGGCTGGCGGGCACGGTCCGGCGTGAATAGGAAATCCTGCAGGTAACTGATAACGTGCTTTGGCTGGCCACCGATCACCACCTTGTCGCTGCCCTCGGCCAAATTGTCGGCCACGCTCTTCTCCGCGTCCAAGGCGACCCGCATTTGATCGAAATAGGCAATCTCCAACCGGGTACCCAGTCGCACCGTCCCGGTATCCGGCGCCAGACGCCCCAGTAACAGATTGAGTAGAGTGCTTTTACCGGCTCCGTTGGGGCCGATAACCCCGATCCGGTCACCCCGCAAGATGGTGGTGGAAAACCGACTTATTACTGGCAGCCGGTCCCAACGATAGGATATATCCACAACCTCGGCCACCAGCTTGCCTGAACTCCCGGCGTCCTGCAGCGACATCCGAACTTGGCCCGCCTGTTCACGCCGCCTGGCGCGGGCTTCCCGCATCGCCTCTAACGCCCGCACCCTTCCTTCGTTGCGGGTACGACGTGCCTTGATCCCCTGGCGAATCCAAATTTCCTCCTGGGCAAGGCGTTTGTCAAACCGTTGATTGAGCTTTTCCTCACCATTCAACTGCGCTTCCTTACGCCGCTGATAATTGGCATAGTCCCCCGGCCAGTCGTATAGCAGTCCACGGTCGAGTTCAATGATGCGAGACGCCAGACGCTGGAGAAACATCCGGTCGTGGGTGACAAACAGCACTGCCCCCGGGTAACCGAGCAGAAACCCTTCCAGCCAATCGATGGATTCGATATCCAGATGGTTGGTGGGTTCATCCAAGAGCAGTAGATCGGGCTCTACCACCAATGCCCGGGCCAGCAACACCCGGCGTTTCAGCCCCCCGGAAAGTGCCGCGAAGGGTGCATCCGCATCCAGCGACAACCGGGAGATCACCGCCTCAGTGCGTTGCTCGGTCTGCCAACCATCCGCAGCCTCTAGTTGCTGCTGCATCTCGGCCAGTGCAGCCAGGCGCGTCTTGTCGGCTCCTGAGGCAAGTTCGGTGGCGAGCCGGTGGTAACTCCGCACTATCTCGCCGAGTGGTCCAAGACCCGACGCCACCACATCGAACACCGAGCCGCCGATTCCCTCGGGTATCTCCTGGGTCAGGTGGGCTACCCGCGCACCCTGCTGGATCGCCCGCTCGCCCTCGTCGGGCTGCAGTTCCCCCGCAATGAGCCTCAGCAAGGTAGATTTTCCGGCACCGTTACGGCCAAGCAGGCAGGCCCGCTCTCCATTTTCCACGGACAAAGACACACCGTCCAACAGATTATCGGGCCCGCCAAACCCCAGGTGTATCGCTTTTAGGGAAAGAAGTGGCATCGCGATCAAATAGACCTAACGTTAAACCTTAGCGCTATGATACCAGTGCGCGGCGCTTCTTGGCGGAATCAGAGAGTCCCCGACCCAACCGGCCGCGAAACGGGAATCGGTACTGGCGGTCACCGCCCCTGTGTGTGAACATTACCCAGCGGGCAAAGCTGTCCGGCACCAGAACCTTGTGGCGCGAGGCTAATGACTCGGGAGTGAATCGTGAAAACCAAGATACTGTTAAAAGAAGAAGATATGCCAACCCATTGGTACAACGTCATGGCGGATATGCCAAACCCGCCGGCGCCACCACTGGGGCCGGACGGCAAGCCGGTGGGACCGGAAGCACTGGCGGCGATATTTCCCCCTGCCCTGATCGAGCAGGAGATGAGCGCAGAGCGATGGATTCCCATACCAGAGGATATCCGTGACGTGTTGCGCCTATGGCGCCCCTCCCCACTGTACCGGGCCCACCGCCTGGAACAGGCGTTAAACACGCCAGCCAAGATTTTCTATAAGAACGAAGCGGTCAGCCCCGCCGGATCTCATAAACCCAATACGGCTGTGGCACAGGCCTACTACAATCGGGAAGCGGGTATCAAACGCCTCACCACCGAGACTGGAGCGGGCCAGTGGGGCTGCTCCCTGGCCTTGGCGGGGCAGCTGTTTGGGCTGGAAGTTCGGGTATTCATGGTAAAAGTGAGCTACCACCAAAAACCCTACCGTCGCTCTATGATGCAAACATGGGGGGCCAACGTGTTCGCCAGCCCCTCGGAAATCACCAACTCCGGTCGTACCATACTCGCACGAGATCCCGAGTCTGACGGATCGTTGGGCATTGCCATCTCCGAAGCGGTGGAGGAAGCCGCAGGCCGTGAAGACACAAATTACGCCTTGGGATCGGTACTCAATCATGTGCTGCTACACCAGACCATTATCGGTGAAGAGGCGAAGAAGCAGCTGGAGATGGTCGGCGAGTACCCCGATATGGTCTTCGCCCCCTGCGGTGGCGGTTCGAACTTTGGCGGCATCGCCTTTCCGTTCTTTGCCGATAAGGCAGCGGGAAAAGAAATAGCGCTGGTAGCAGTCGAACCAACCTCTTGTCCAACGCTGACCAAGGGAGTGTATGCTTACGATTTTGGGGATGCCATCGGCCTAACACCCCTTCTCAAAATGTACACTTTAGGACATGATTTCATGCCACCGGGCATCCATGCCGGGGGACTCAGGTATCATGGTGATTCAGCCTTGGTAAGCCAGCTCCATTACGAGGGATTGGTAGACGCCCTCGCGGTACCCCAAATCGAAACCTTTGAAGCGGGGGTATTATTTGCCCGCAACGAAGGAATTGTCCCGGCCCCTGAGTCAACTCACGCGATTGCTGCCGTGGTGAGGGAAGCGAAGCGCTGCGCCGAAACCGGAGAGCCCAAGACCCTGCTATTCAATCTCTCGGGTCATGGCCACTTCGATATGGCCTCCTATGACCGTTTCTTCGCCGGGGAGCTTAGAGACTACGACTATCCTGACGAGGCAATCCAGGAATCCCTCAAGCACCTGCCGAAGGTTAAGTTCGATATGGGTTGAAGGTGAAAAAATTCATCTCTGACAAGGAGGCCTGGGAGGGACACGCGGACTGCCTGAGTTGCACGTTACGTAACTCAGTGCTGTTCGCGGGTCTCGAAGAAAAGGATTTCGACCAGATTCACCATCCCATTGATCTCTACAATCTCCCCCCAGGTGCCGTGTTATACCGGGCGGGAGATCGGGGAGACCGCATGTTCACCATTCGCACGGGCATACTGAAACTGGTTCAGTACCTGCCCGACGGGACCCAGCGCATCGTGCGGCTGTTGCGGGCAACTGACGTGACTGGATTGGAGACCTTGCTGAGTCAGGAGTACCAGCACGACGCCGTGGTATTGCAAACGGCTCAGGCCTGTAGCCTGCCGGTGACCGTGGTGCAGGCACTGTCCCAGACCAATCCGGTGCTTCACAAAGAGCTGCTGAATCGCTGGCAAAAGGCACTTAAAGAGGCAGACGCCTGGTTGACCGAACTCTCCACGGGCTCTGCCAAGCAGCGTATTGCCCGTTTGCTCCTGCGCCTGGTGAGCGATGAGAGAACCAGTGAGTGCTCCCTGTTCTCCCGGGAAGACATTGGTGCCATGCTTGGCATTACCACGGAGACCGCGAGCCGCACGATTGCCGATTTCAAGCGCAAAAGCCTCCTGATCGAAACCCAGCCCAACAGCTTTCTGCTGGATATTCGTAATCTGGAACAAATCGCGGAGGGATAGACAACATCATCCGCTCGCATTGAGAATTTTCAATGCGGTTTCATCCCCCTTGGCTTAACCTTCCATAAAATAGGGAAAAGATCGTAGCAGCGGCAACTTCTCGAGTTTCCGGCCCATAACCGGCGAGTGTTTAATCTTTTTAGGCTCTTTTCGATCCCGATAAAAGGAATCCTGCCATGAAGCAACGTCTGCTCCATGAGACCTACCCGGTCTATGTGCTGGAAGTTGAACGACGCGAAACAAACCTGCATACCGTGGATGAGATACTGGCTTGTTTAAAACGCCAAATTGACGCCGATGAGGCGGCACTGTACATCGCCACTTACGATCATTATGGCCATACCCGCAGTCTAAAGAACGGACAGATCGCTGAAGGCATTCTCGATGCCAAGAGTATCGTCTTTTGTTTTGGCATCACCTTGCCGGATCCCCAGGTGATGGCGGTTCGTCCACGTTCTATCGGTGTGGCGGAAACCTGGGAGGGATTCGTTATCTCCTTCGTGGAGGCACCCATGCCGGTCGCCAACATTGCCATGGAGAACTGGGCCAAATCGCTGGTCGACCGCCCAGTTGCGATGCTGGGTTAGGTGGGCGATAAATTACCCGTCAGCCATAGCGGCGTACCACGTAACGCTCGACTATCGCCTGAAATTCCTGGGCGATCCGATCGCCTTTGAGGGTCACGGTCTTCTGGCCATCTTCGTAGACCGGCGCCACCGGAACCTCGCCGGTCCCAGGCAGACTGATACCGATATCCGCATGCTTGCTTTCACCTGGACCGTTGACCACACAACCCATAACCGCCACCGTCATGCTCTCCACGCCTGGATAGCGCGACGACCACGCGGGCATCTGCAACCTGAGGTAACGCTGGATGTCCTGCGCCAACTGCTGAAACAAGGTACTGCTGGTACGTCCACAACCTGGACAGGCCACTACCATTGGGGCAAAGGAGCGCATGCCCATGGACTGCAGAATCTCTTGGGCAACCTGCACCTCCTGAGTACGGCTACCCCCCGGCTCGGGAGTAAGTGAGACGCGAATAGTGTCCCCTATCCCCTCTTGTAGCAGTACCGCTAGTGCGGCGGTAGAAGCAACGATACCCTTTGACCCCATACCTGCTTCGGTCAGCCCCAAATGCAATGCGTAATCACAGCGCCGTGCCAGCTCACGATAAACGCCAATCAGATCCTGTACCCCACTCATCTTGCAAGAGAGTAGGATCCGGTCATGCGCCAACCCCAATTCCTCGGCCCGGCGGGCACTATCCAATGCCGAGGTCACCAGGATCTCTCGGATGACCTCCTCATTTCCCCGGGGACTGGGTAGACGGGCATTCTCATCCATCATCCGCGCCACCAACTCCTGATCCATCGAACCCCAGTTAACACCGATCCGCACCGCCTTTTCAAAACGGCAAGCGGCCTCGATCAAGGTGGCAAATCGCAGGTCTCGACTGGCGCCTCGGCCCACGTTCCCCGGATTGATCCGGTATTTGGACAACGCCTCTCCACAGGCGGGATATTTCTCCAGGAGCTTGTGTCCGTTAAAGTGGAAATCCCCTACTAGCGGTACCGCGCAGCCAATCCGGTCCAACGCCTCTCGGATGGCCGGAACCGCTGCCGCGGCCTGCTCCGAGTTAACGGTTATCCGCACCAACTCCGAACCGGCCCGGGCCAGTTCTGTCACCTGTCTCACGGTGGCGGGCAGATCCGCGGTATCGGTGTTGGTCATGGACTGGATTACCACCGGCGATCCACCGCCCACCTGGACGCCATCGATCACTACCCGGGTAGTGGGGTGTCGTCTGATGGGAGTAGTTAGCACGGCCAAGCGCTGAGTTGCTGATCCTGTACCATTTCCACTTCAGTATGTTCCACTAACTGTTATCTCCGTTTCGATCGCCGTCCAGCGAGGAAGGTCCCGATACTCCGAGGGTGGACGCCGCGCTGGCTACCGCCGGCTGCAGAGGTGAGGGAGTAAGTTGGCCATACAGGTGCACATCGCGCTGAGGAAAAGGAATCGAGATCCCGTCCGCGTCGAATCGTTCCTTGACAGTACGGGTGATGTCCCAATACACCGTCCAGTAATCACCGGTTTTTACCCAGGGACGGCAAATAAAGTTTACCGATGAGTCCCCCAATTCGTTAAGCTGTATGACAGGCTCCGGTGTCTTGAGAACTAACGGATGGCTGGTAACCACCTCTTCCAGAACCCGTTGTACCTGGTGAATGTCATCGTCGTAGCCAATCCCGAATACCATATCCACCCGCCGCTCGCTGCTTCCGGTCGCATTGGTGATCACGTTACCCCAGATTGAGTTATTGGGAACGATTGTCAACTTGTTGTCGAATGTCATGATGGTGGTAGTCATCAGGGTCATGGACCTCACCTTCCCGACCACTCCCGACACATCCACGGCATCACCCACATCGAACGGCTTGTACAACATGATCATCAGCCCACTTGCGAAATTGCTGAGGGTATTCTGGAGGGCAAAGGCCACGATGAAGCCAGCGGCACCGATGACTGCCAACAGCGGAGCGATGTTGATGTCCATCGCCGCGAGGCCGACCAATATACCAAGCACAATCATGACCCTGCGCACGCTGGTAACGACGAAATGCCTAAAGATCATCGAGGTGTTGCCGGCAAACGACAACGCCTTTTCAGTGGCTCTGCTTAACAGACCACCCAGCACCCAGAACACGGCGACGGCCACCAGAAACAGGATGATGTACTTGGCCCAGCGCACACCGCCCTCTTTGGACACCAACCAACTCGTGATAACTCCCCAGGTTGCGCCGGCATCGGACACATCAACTTTCAGGCCGCTGACCGCATTGATGTAGCGACGATAGGGCAGTACTTGGTCCAACTCCTTACCCTCTGAGGTAAGGCCAATCTTTTCGTTGATGTTCGCGAGTACCAGGTTGAGCCGGTCCACGACCTCCGTCCTGGCTTCCTGCAACTTGGCAACCTTGTCGAGCATCTCGGCCTTCTGATTTGCTCCACTTTCGCCGTGCTTAGCTTCACTGGTTGACGACGCTTCCGGCAGCGCAGCCTTATTGGCTGATTGCTCCTGTTTCTTATTGCGTTTCACCTCGAGTTCAGCCTGGTTGAGATCGGATACCGCCTGTTTCAACAGTCCCAGCCAGCCATCAGCCTCGACCATTAATTCATCGCTGGTCATGTGGTCGACCATAAGCTCCAACTCGTCCAACGGAATTTGGGGATTGTTGATCGTCTGGGGAGTTGGCTGAGCGTCCTCGGTGGCATCCCCGGTTTCCGCGGCAATAACATAACCACAACACCACAACAAAAACCCAAATACTGCAGCTAACGAGATGTATCGGCGCATAGTCTTTCCTCAACAATTCATGGCTTTCGCTCACGGCAGGCGCTGAGGTTACCCTATCCTTAGCGCGAAAAAAACCCGGCGCTTGGCCGGGCGTGGGACTGTTACGCAATCCCGTTACGGTAAAATTGGCGCCACCCTGTTATCGATAGAAGCTATTTTAGTTTTCCGATACCCAACATCTTCAAGATATACTTCTCGTAAATGGGCTCGGAGGTGCCCTTCTTCATCTTGCGGATGAAGTATTTCTCGAAGGCAATCTTGGCCATGTGCACCCACTTACCCTTCTTGAACCATGCTACATTGCGGGGCGGAATCTGTGGCAGGGCGACAAAGGCGGCACCGGTATCACCCATATCGGCAAGACAGATAGCATTCCATGTGGCCGTAGTAGTTGGCTCTTGTCCAGCCAGATTGTCGGCAATATTGTGCACAATGGCAGTTACCATGGTTTCAATCATGTAACCAGTCTTGGGTGCGCCAGTCGGTACGGCGGTGGTCTCCACCGGCGGGATGGCGATGGCGACTCCCGCAGCATAGATATTCTTGTAGGTGGGATTTCTGTGGTAGCTATCCACAATCACAAACCCTCGGGGATTACACAACCCCTCCACACTGGCCACTGCATCCACGCCCTTGAAGGCGGGCAGCATCATCGAATACCTGAACTCCAATTCGTGGCTTTTCACCAGTTGGCCCTCGTCATCGAACTGCTCGACGAACATCTTGCCAGGCTCTATCTTGGTTACCTTGGCATTGGTGATCCAGTTGACATGATGGGCGCGCAGGTCTGATTCAAGGAATCCCTTCGAATCACCTACCCCGCCCAATCCGAGATGGCCAATATATGGCTCGGAGGTAACGAATGTCATGGGCACCTTATCCCGCATTTTCCGCTTGCGGAGGTCGGCGTCCATGATAAACGTGAATTCATACGCCGGTCCGAAACAACTGGCGAAGGGCATGGCCCCAATAATCACCTGCCCCGGGTCCTGTAGAAATGCCTTGTAAGCATCATAGGCGTGGAGGGCGTGTTCTAGGGTACAGATAGACTCAGTATGCCCAAGATCGGGGCCTGCTCCCTCCACCTCGTCGAACGCCAGGCGGGGTCCGGTGGCGATCACCAGATAATCGTAGTCGATCCGCTCACCGTCCTCCAGTTCCAGCCAGTTGTTCTGGGCATCGATCCGTACGCAACGCTTAGCAAAAAAGCCAATGCCTTTGCGTTCCAGATGAGGGCGAATCTCGAAAGTGACACTTTCTCGGTCACGCCAACCCACGGCCACCCAAGGGTTGGAGGGGGTGAACTGGAAATACTCATGCTCGTTGATAACGGTCACCCGGTGCTCATCGCCAAGCCTTTCCCGGACTTCGTATGCGCAGGGCATCCCACCGGTGCCTGCACCCAAAATTACCACGTGCGCCATACTAACCTCCCTCCTTGCGACACTTCGAGAACATACCTTGCCTTAGTGAAACATTGTCCGAAGTCTTCCCCGGGCCATGGGCCTTATTATCAGTTTTTTATTTACTTTTTATTAATCGGCTGCCAACTACTGAATAGCCGCCAAAGATACCTGTGAGTTAAAAAAAAATAAAGCTAATTAATCATTTAATTTGGCTATTTGTTGTTTTCATTGAAAGTTGCGCGAGCAGACAGTTAGATTGCCCAACAGACGGGAATAGTCCCATAACCGAGCGGCGATAAGATGCAGTACCATCCCCTCCCACTGCACCCTCACCATCCACCCCCAACAACCACGACTTCAGCAGGATGGTTCCCTGAGGTTCCGCCAATCGCTTCCAAACCACCAGGTTAATCTGCCCGGTTCCGCCCGCCAATGATCCTAATACCCCTGCCGCAGCCAGCACCTGAAGGTCCATCCGATGCAGCATTGAACGACGCGCGAGATCATCCACTGAACCAAAAGGAGCCTCGGTGAGAGCCCGCACCACACCGGCAAACGAGCATTTATCGGTGACGGCCAACACCCGGTAACCCTGCTCATGGGCACGGCTTACCAGTTTCCAGATGAGGGCCGCATGCAGAAAGCTGAGATTGAAACGGCAGTGAAGTTCTGCGTAGCCGCCTTCGGGCACGAGCATCGTCTCTATACTGTTCTTAAATACAGCAAGACGTATCCACCGTCATATGGTATACGGCAGTTTTAAGCTGCCCGGGACACTACGCTCCCTATCCCAATGGAGACCATAAATAGTGTCCCCAGGTGTTAATATCGCCGCATTAGTATTCGATCTCGGAAACGTGATCGTGGGTATCGACTTCGACCGTGTGTTCCGTGCCTGGGGCGATCACGCCGGAGTACCCGCCCACGAGATCAAGGCGGCCTTTTCCTTTGACGCCGCCTATTGTGCCCATGAGCGTGGCGAACTTAGCATCATAGAATATTGCCGCTCGTTGCGCGCAACCCTCGGCCTGAGCATATCCGATCGGCAGCTCATCGACGGCTGGAGCAAAATCTTCACCGGAGCGGTACCGGGGGTTGCGGCCCTGCTAAGCCGGGTGGACCGCAGCGTCCCTCGTTACATTTTCAGCAACTCAAACCAAACCCACTACTGCCAGTGGATCCACGAGTATGCCACTCTGCTGAAAGACTTTCGGCGGGTCTTCGTCTCTTCCGAACTGGGTTGCCGCAAACCCGAATCCGTGGCGTTCAACCGAGTCTTGTCAGCGATTGAAGTATCGCCCGAGCGGGTTATGTTCTTCGATGACACTAAAGAAAACGCCGACGCCGCGCTGCGGTTAGGAATGGTTTCGGTCCAGGTACGGTCTCTTAGAGACATCGAGACCGGATTAGCAAAAGCAGGATTAATCCCCCGCGCCGATCAACTCTCCACGACCAGATCGCGGTAAGCGTGCCAGGTCGCGTAGCCGATCAACGGCATAATCACTACCAAGCCAAAGAAAAAGGTAACCAGTCCGATACCCGTAAACATTACGATCAGCGATGCCCAGAGGGCGAGCGGTCTGGGATTCTTCTTGACGGCGGCAACACTGGTCTCAATGGCGGTGAGTGCATCTACTTGGCGTTCCAACAGCATGGGCACCGAAACTACGCTGATACAGAAAACCGCCATCGCGAACAAGCTACCCGTGAACATGCCCATAAACAGGAATACAGGGCTATTTCCGGACAGAAAGAGGACGTTGACCAAGTTATCCAATTTGGGCGTAATCCCACTGTAGAAGATGGCAAATACCAGATTGGCCGTCATCATCCAGCACAGCATCAGCAGTAGGAGAATCAGCCCCATAACCAAAAGGTTGAAAGGATTCGCCCGCCAGGCTCCACAGGTCTGTAGGATGTCCGGAGTCAGGTCCAGTTCAAGGCGGCGGCTAACATCGTACAAACCCATCGCCAACAGCGGCGCGATCAAGAAAAAGCCCGCTACCAAGGGGGGGACCAGAAAAAAACGGTCGCTGGAGTACGACCAAATTACAAGCAGATAGCTGACGGCGACAAACATAGAACCAAAAAAAAAGCTCACTCCTGGCGCCCGTTTTAAATCACTCCAGCCCGCGGATATCCACCGCCACGGATGATCCAGGGTAACTTCCCTAACCGAACCCGGGATATCCGATATTTCATCCCCTACGGTAGTCACTTTCTCCACCTCCACCCCCCTTATTATTCATACTGCTCAAGACCCGCAGGATAATCTCAGCCGGGATTAACTTCAAACCTCAGGTACCAATAAAGCAAATCATATATCGATATAAAATGATCTTATCATTAAGATTTTTTTTGTCTGTAAATTGATATATGTCATACTTTGCCTTTGATTGAGGCAGAGGAATCCGACGAAGTTCGGATCGACTCTCGTTGAATTCAATTCGGAGAGCGGTGGCATGGCCGTTTTAGAGATAGGTTCATCGGAACAGAAAAAAGCCTATATTCTTGAGCCAAACAAGAGCCTTTCCGGCACGCAGCTGTGCCTGGCCTTTGCCGTCATCGCCTTGGCGCTGATGGCGATAACGCTTTATTTCGTTACCTTGGGCGCCTGGCTGGTAATTCCTTTCACCGGGCTGGAGGTGTTGGTGCTGGGTATCGCTATACATTGCCAATATCGATGGGCGGGAAAAAAGCAGTTAATTGAGATCGACGACAAAAACGTTACTGCGAGCCGCCGTAGTACGAAAGGTACCGATTACGTCACCTTCCCCAGGGGCTGGGTTAAGATTAAGCTGGTCGATGGGTCTAGCAGTTGGCACCCCAGAAGGCTCATTCTCGGTTCCCATGGACGCTACATTGAAATCGGTGATTTTCTGGTGGAAAGTGAACGGGCAGAGTTGGCATCTCAGTTAAAAGCGTCTTTATAACACCCTTGTACCTGCTGTAGAATTCGTTGAGAACCTAAGTACAAAGCCAATAACAACACCAAAATTTTGGCAATCACTGTTAGCTAAGGGCGCCAGGCAAAATACTGTCAGGAGAAGAGAAGGTATGTGTTTTAACTTCAGTACAATCAAAAAAATGTTGCTGCTAAGCCTGGGTACATTTGCTTTTGGCTCTGCCTGGGGAGAACTCGGGGTCAACTTTCCGACCCCGGCCGGAGATGTGGCTCAGGATATCTACGATATCCACATGCTGACAATGAAAGTCACCACTATACTCCTCGTAATCGTCTTCGCTATCGTTATCTACTCGCTTTACTTCCACCGCAAGAGCCGCGGCTACCAGGCGGACCAAAACTTCCACAATACATGGTTTGGCAATTGGTCCTGGGTTTTGGTACCGGCACTGGTACTGGGCGTTGATTTCACAATCGCCAAGAACGCGGACACCGTCCTCAAGACAGTGTGGGAGGTGCCAAAAGAGAAAGATATCATGGACATCAAGGTCACCGGGCATCAGTGGTGGTGGGAGTTCGATTATTTGGATCACGGCATTAAGGTCGAGAGCCGTTATACGCCGCAGGACCAATCGGGCGATCTTTACCTGCGTGAGGTGGACAACCGCCTGATGTTACCCACCGGCAAGAAAATACGCTTCCTGCACACTTCAGCCGATGTTCTGCACGCCTTCTGGGTCCCGGAACTGGCCTTTAAGAAGGACGCCATTCCGGGGTATGTAACCGAAACCTGGATCGAGTTGAACCGGGAGGGTGTATTTAGGGGTCAATGCGCCGAACTCTGTGGCACCTGGCATTCCCGTATGCCAATCGTCGTCGAATCGGTGTCGGAAGCACAATTTGCCACCTGGGTGGATGGGCAAAAGGTAGCCCAACAGCAGGCGCTCGCAGAAGCGAATACCGATAAAACCTGGACCTTGGATGAACTGAAAGAGAAAGGCAAAGCGTTATACGATACGAAATGCGCAGCTTGCCACCAGGTAACGGGCCAAGGCCTGCCACCGGCGTTTCCCCCATTGGCTGGATCGAAGATTGCCACGGGGCCAATCGAAGGACACCTACACATTGTTATCAACGGCAAACCGAATACCGCCATGCAGCCTTGGGGTACACTTAACGATC
This sequence comes from Gammaproteobacteria bacterium, assembly GCA_020445415.1. Taxonomy (GTDB): domain Bacteria; phylum Pseudomonadota; class Gammaproteobacteria; order Chromatiales; family Chromatiaceae; genus HKST-UBA178. The sequence continues at coordinate 21,493 of JAGRGP010000018.1, forward strand.
TCGAGATTGCGGCAATAGTGACATATGAGCGGAATGCCTGGGGTAATGACACAGGTGACGTAATACAGCCGGCAGATGTGAAGAGTGCTCGATAGGGAGACTATAGAAATGACGACTACAACGATGACCCACGATGAGGCCCATCACGACCACGCACCCACGGGGTTGAAACGGTGGCTGTTCAGCACCAACCACAAGGACATTGGCACTCTCTATCTATTGTTCGCCCTGACCATGTTGTTTCTGGGTGGCGCCAGTGCCATGGTAATCCGTGCCGAGCTGTTCCTGCCCGGTATTCAACTCGTTGACCCAGACCTCTATAACAATTTGGTCACCAACCACGCGCTGCTGATGATTTTCGGTGCGGTAATGCCGGCAGCGGCGGGCTTGGCCAACTGGATGATCCCGTTGATGATCGGTGCTCCTGATATGGCCCTGCCACGCATGAACAATCTCAGCTTTTGGATCTTGCCCGCAGCGGCAACCATGCTGATTCTCTCTTTCGTGGTGCCCTTCTTTCCCGGTGGCGGCACTCAGATCAATACCGGATGGACACTCTATCCACCACTTTCCATTAAAGTGGGCATGTCCATGGATTTTCTGATCTTCGCCATTCACCTGCTGGGCATCTCTTCCATCCTGGCATCGATCAACATTATCGTCACCCTGCTGAACATGCGTGCACCGGGTATGACCTTGATGAAGATGCCGATGTTTTGTTGGACCTGGCTGGTCACCGCTTTCTTACTCATCCTGGTGGTTCCGGTCTTGGCCGGCGGCGTGACGATGCTGCTCTTCGATCGCCACTTCGGCACGAGCTTTTTTGATGCCGCGGGCGGGGGCGACCCGGTACTGTTCCAGCACCTGTTCTGGTTCTTTGGCCATCCCGAAGTCTATATCCTGTTGCTGCCTTCAATCGGTGTGCTATCCCACGTAATCCCGACCTTCGCACGCAAGCCATTGTTCGGTTACAAATCGATGGTTGGCGCCATGCTTGCCGTTGCCACCATCGGCATGGTGGTGTGGGCCCATCACCAGTACACCATCGGCATGTCGCTGGGCGCAGTCACCTATTTTATGGTGGGCACCATTTTGATTTCGATTCCCGTTGGCCTGATGATTTTTAACTTCATCGCCACCATGTGGCGGGGTTCCATGACCTTCGAGACTCCCATGCTGTTTGCTGTTGGTATTGTATTGATGTTTACTTTCGGGGGGCTGAGCGGCGTGATGCTGGCTGTGGTGCCTGCCGATATGCAATACCACGATAGCATGTTCGTGGTGGCCCACTTCCACTATGTGCTCATGCCCGGTGCAGTATTTGGGCTGTTCGCCGGAGTTTTCTATTGGCTGCCCAAGTGGACCGGCCATATGTACGATGAAAAATTGGCCAAGATTTTCTTCTGGACCAATGTTATCGGTTTTAATATTACCTTCTTCCCCCAGCATTTTTTGGGGCTGGCCGGTATGCCGCGCCGCATCGTTGATTACAATGCGATCTTCACCGAGTTCAATGTTCTCTCGAGTATTGGGGCTATGATCTTCGGACTTAGCCACCTGCTGCTGCTGTACATCGTTATCAAAACCATTCGTGGCGGCAAGAAGGCGAAAAACCGCTCCTGGGAAGGAGCAAAAGGGCTGGAGTGGGAAGTTGGGTCACCGCCTGAGTTCCACACCTGGACCACCGCTCCGCAGATCAAGTAAGGGTTGGTACCCGTGACTACGGACAGAGAGGAAGATTCCAGAAGGAAGAATATCCGGTTAGCGCTAGTGCTGGGGGCATTCGCGCTGCTGGTATTCATCACGTCTTTCCCTTTTTGGACAAACCTGTTCAAGATGATCGGCAACCAGGCGAGATGAGACGTTCAGACCAATCGGCTGAGGCCCGTAAACGCCGAACCACGTGGCTATTATCCTTGCTGGCGCTAGGCATGTTCGGATTTGGCTTTGCCCTGGTGCCACTGTACGACCTGCTATGCCAGGTTACCGGAGTGCAGTCGGTCGCCCTGAGAAGCAATTCCGAACAGGGCTATGCCGGTTCTTCGGCCGGCGAAGGAGCCAGTCGGGTGGTTACGGTAAAGTTTGACACCTCGGTTCACCCAGAGTTGCCCTGGGACTTCAATGCGGCCGATATCAGCCTTAAGGTCCGTACTGGCGAGATCTACGAGGTCGACTTCCTCGCGCATAACCGTAGCAACGGCCAAATTATCGGGCAGGCGATACCCAGCGTTGTCCCTTGGCAAGCTACTGCCTTCTTCAGCAAGCTCGAGTGTTTTTGTTTCAATCGGCAAGTGCTGGAAGGCGGAGAAACCACCACTATGCCGTTGCGCTTCATGGTATCGAGCGATCTTCCCAGGGAAATCAACTCACTGACGCTTTCCTATTCCTTCATGAGATTGGACAGCGGGCAACAAGACCTGCCTCTCAAGAAGGACCTTCAGGCATCTAACAAAACCATAACACTTTAGGGGTATATCTATGTCAGTCAATGATAACGGCCAAGCCTACTACATACCGGATCCGAGCCCTTGGCCGATTATCGGGATGGTATCGCTCTTGACCACGCTACTGGGCACTGCATTGACCATCAATGGGGTAGGAATAGGAAACATTTTGGTAATAGCCGGCTTGCTGTTATTTGCCTACCTGCTCTTCGGGTGGTTCCGGGATGTTATTTCCGAAAACCTTAGTAACAAGTACAACGCTAAGGTAGGGGTATCCTTCCGCATGGGAATGATGTGGTTCATCGCCTCGGAGGTCTTCTTCTTCGCCGCCTTCTTTGGTTCACTTTTCTATGTCAGGAACATCGCTCTACCATGGCTAGGGGGAGAAGGTTACTTGAGTATGACCCAAGAGATTCTCCACAGCCAATTTCAGATGGCCTGGCCAAGTAACGGCCCTGGAGAGCTTGGTGGTGAATTCACCCCGATGGGTGCCTGGGGAATACCCGCGCTCAATACCTTCCTACTGCTCTCCAGTGGCGCCACAATTACGTGGGCACACTGGGGTCTCAAAGAGAATAATCAAAAACAGCTTGTCAATGGGCTATTTGCAACCATTGCCTTGGGTGTTCTGTTCGTGATGATGCAGGCCTATGAGTACGGGCATGCCTATAGTGAGTTGAACCTAACCCTGGAGTCCGGCATCTACGGCTCCACCTTCTATATGTTGACTGGGTTCCACGGGTTTCATGTCTGCATGGGAGCAATTATGCTGATGGCTATTCTGGGCAGGAGCATGAAGGGCCACTTCACACCTCACAACCATTTCGCTTTCGAGGCAGTTGCTTGGTACTGGCACTTTGTGGACGTCGTATGGCTTGGGCTGTTTATCTTTGTCTACTGGTTTTAATGAAGAATTACCGGTGACCGATAAATAACCGGATCAAATGGTGTGGGGTTGAATCCAACCCGCCCAATAACTGACCATTAGCATAAAAAACAGCACAAAGGATAAAGATATACGAACTGTCAGCGCCCGCACCAGTCGGCTCTTGTCGCGATCTCCATTATCCTTTGCTAGGTAGTACATGCCTTGGACTAGTGACCCGACAATAACCAAAAAGACAATAATGATCGGCAGTTTAATCATCACGTTGAAATAGCGGTTGGTGAGCGGGTCATTATACGTCTAAACGGATGGTCGGGCCCGTATTTGATTTCGCCGGCATCTCGCATGAGGACAGCGGATCAGCCATCAATACCTTGTTTCCCAAACGCGTGGAATTTTGCAAGGCGGTGATTTCATAGTAACTATAGACCAATATGATCCGAAACAGTTTTCATTTGCAGCCCCAGTGGCTCCCTTCTCTGGTGGTGGTATTGCTCATTCCGCTCTTTCTGAGCTTAGGCATATGGCAACTGAACCGCGCGGAACAAAAACGTGAAATCAAACATCTGCAGCTATCCCGGATGAATCAAGCCCCCCTTGAGCTGAGCACTAATCCCTCCCTGAACGCGGATCAGGCAGAATACCGGTCAATTGTAGCTTTTGGCACCCTGTTACCGGAAAAGAGTATTTTGATAGAAAATAGAAAATTTAGGGGTCGTCAGGGATTTCACGTCGTCGCGCCGTTGCGGATCGCGGGAGATGGTCGCTACCTGCTGATCAACCGGGGATGGATACCCGCCAGTGACAACCTCAAAGCACCCAGCTTCTCGACCCCTGAGGGTCTGGTGACGGTTATCGGCCGCGCCACGCGACCCACCCCTCCGGCACTGCGCCTACACCGGGTCATAGATCAGGAACCCGGTCAGCATTGGCCCTATCTGACACTGGATGAATACCGGGAGTGGTCTGGGCTCGATCTCTATCCATTCCTGCTGTTACAAACCAACGATCAAGAATCCACATTCATCCGCGACTGGCCACTAGACGCCGCAGACGACACAATGCATATTGGTTACGCGATTCAATGGTTTGCCTTCGCCGTCATCGCGCTGGGTATCTGGTTGAAGCTGTCGCTGGTTCACAGCGTCGACCAACGGGAGGCGATTAATGGAAACCATTGAGAACACCAGGAGAAAGCGGTCTCTTATTCCGCTTGTGTTCCTGGTACTACTGTTTGCGCTTCCCCCATTGCTGGGGTGGGTGTTTTACCTAAATCCCCACTGGCTGCCCGGGGGGCGGGTAAACCGCGGGACCCTAATCGAGCCAGTCCGGAGCGTCGACTCCTTGATACTTAATATGTCCGGTGACCCGCAGATGCTGGACTGGCAGTCACTGCGCGACCAGTGGATTCTAACCGTGGTCAACAGGGGAAACTGCGAGGCACCCTGCGTATCGCGGCTCATCGAAATACGCCAGCTAAGGCGGGCACTCGCGGCCGATAGGAAGCGTGTCTCGAGACTACTGATCTTGTTGCCGGATGAGTCCGGCCGCGTGATCGCCGACCCTCCCCTGCCGGGTCTGGAAGGGACCCATGTCACTTACATCGATCCGGAAAACCTCAACGAAGTGGTTTCCGTCTTTGACTTGGAGCGGGTGCGGCCAGAGGATTATATCTTTCTCATCGATCCTCGGGGGTCGCTAATGATGCGGCACCAGATCGAGTCCGTTAAACCCCAGGAGATTCTCAAGGATCTGCAAATGTTATTGAAAGCATCGGCCAACTGGGTGACAGGAGAACAATAATGTCTACCAACGAGATAACCGCTGACGCACCTGAAAGTATTTCCTGGCGTCATTATTATGGATTGACAAAGCCCAAGGTGGTTCTACTCATCTCCTTTACCGCGTTGGCGGGAATGTTACTTTCCACCCCAGGCGCCGTGCCATGGCAACCACTGGTATTTGGCCTACTAGGTATCTCGCTGGCCGCAGCAGCCGGTGCGGTGGTCAATCACATCATCGACCAACGCATCGATTCGCTCATGTTCCGCACCCAAGGGCGTCCACTACCCAGTGGCCGTATGGATACCGTCCATGCGGCGGTCTTTGCCTCCCTGCTGACACTTGGCTCCATGTTAACGCTCTGGTTACTGGTTAACCCACTGACCGCCTTGCTGACCTTTCTCGCCTTTATCGGTTATGCGGTGGTATATACCGTCTTTCTTAAAAGATCGACACCACAGAATATCGTCTGGGGAGGATTGGCAGGGGCCGCACCGCCGCTGCTTGGTTGGTGCTCGGTCACCGGAGAAGTCACAACCGAGTCATTCATCCTGCTACTCATTATCTTCGTATGGACCCCCCCCCATTTTTGGCCCCTGGCCATCAAACGCCGCCATGAATATGCCAGGGCACATATCCCCATGCTGCCTGTAACCCACGGAGTCGAATTCACCAAACTGCAGATCCTACTTTACACCTTCATGTTGTTTGCGGTATCCCTGATGCCTTTCATCGTCCACATGAGTGGGTTGGTCTACCTAGTCGGCGCCGTCGTGTTAGGTGCTGGTTTTATCTATCATGCGTTCCGGCTATGGAGATCGGCGGGAGACCACCACGCCATGCGGACATTTGGATTCTCTATTTTCTACCTGAGCCTGCTCTTCACTGTCTTGTTGGTTGATCACTACATCACTTGAGCCGTCAACCGGCGATCTTGACGAAATCCTCGGCCATCTCCAATGGCTTGTGCGGGGCGCTGAAAACCGCATGGAAGCGTCCTTCCGGGTCGATCAGGATAATGGCAGCGGAATGGTCCATAAGATATTCGTCCCCCTCGGCCTGGGGCGCCTTGGCGTACAATACCCCTAGCTGGCGAGTCATACCGGATAGCTCCGCGTCGCTCCCGGTCACTCCAATAAACGAGGGGTTGAAATAGGACACATATTCGGCCAGCCTGGCGACATCGTCACGCGCCGGATCAATCGAGACGAAAACGACCTGGTAGGGAATGCTGAGCCCATCGGACCTTAGCTTTTTATCCATCAGAGCTAGGGTAGTGAGGCTAGCAGGACAAATATCCGGACAGTATGTATAACCGAAAAAAAGGAAGCTCCAGCGACCCCGCAGCGAATCCAGCGTAAAGGGTGAACCGGTATGGTCGGTAAGGTTGAAGGGCAGCAATTCCTTGGGCCCGGGAAGCACGGTGGCCCCCACGCTCTGGCCCCACCCAGACCTTCCCCGCTCCACGTCGGATGTGAAGAAACCCACGTATAAGCCGGCCACCAGGGCGGTAACCACCACCGTGCCAATTATCCATCGACCTCGCTTATTGCCCATCTTTTCAAATCCTATCAACCACCGAACACCCGCTGATGGGTGCCCTATTTAAAACAGCGCATGCTTTGGTGTTCTTGGAAACGGGATCGCATCCCGAATATTCTCCATGCCCGTTACATAGTTAATAAATCGCTCAAACCCCATACCGAATCCAGCATGAGGTACTGTCCCAAAACGGCGCAGATCACGATACCATTCCATGTCTCCGGCCAAGCCGGCGCGGGCTATCTTGGAATCCAGGACATCAAGCCGCTCCTCACGCTGGCTACCACCAATAATCTCGCCGATTCCGGGAACCAATACGTCCATCGCGGCCACCGTGCGGCCATCGTCGTTGAGCCGCATATAAAAGGCCTTAATTTCAGCTGGGTAGTTTATAAGTACCACGGGACGGCCAACATGGGTCTCGGATAGAAAATTTTCATGCTCGGACTGTAGATCCAATCCCCAACGTACCGGAAATTCGAACGACTTATGATAGCCTTCTAAGATCCTGACCGCCTCACCGTATTCCATTAGTTCGAATTCACTGGTAACCAGTGACTCAAGCCGCCCGGTCACCTGGGCGTCGATATACTGGGTAAAAAAAGCCAAGTCGTCCTGACGCTCATCGAGAATACAGGTAAACAGGTATTTCAGAAAATCTTCCGCTAACCAAGCATTGTCCTGTAGGTCAGCGAAGGCCACCTCAGGTTCGACCATCCAGAACTCAGCCAAGTGACGGCTGGTGTTCGAATTTTCCGCCCGGAAGGTTGGGCCAAACGTATAAACCTTGGACAGAGCGAGGGCATAGGCCTCCGCATTGAGTTGTCCGGACACCGTAAGAAAGGCCTCCCGGCCGAAGAAATCCTCCTGGAAATCGATACGCCCTGCCGGATCCTTCGGAAGATTCATCAGATCCAGGGTACTCACCCGGAACAGCTCACCGGCGCCCTCGCAGTCGCTGGCGGTGATGATGGGTGTATTTACCCAGTGGAAGTGGCGTTCATGAAAATAGCGGTGGATGGCATTGCATACCGTAGTACGGATCCTCGAGATCGCTCCGAAGGCATTGGTTCTGGGCCGCAAATGAGCAACCTGCCGGAGATATTCGAAGGTATGGCGTTTCTTAGCGACGGGATAATGGTCAGCGTCTTCCACCCAACCAACCACTAAGACGCGTTGTGCATTGATTTCGTGGGTTTGGCCTTTGCCCTGTGACTCCACCAGTTTGCCCTCAACAATCACTGAGCAGCCGGTGGTAAGGCGCAACACCTCGTCCTGATAGTTCGCCAGGTTGTTGGGGATCACTGCTTGAATAGGGTCGAAGCATGACCCGTCATAGATACTGAGAAAGGAAATACCGGCCTTGGAATCACGGCGGCTGCGCACCCAACCCCTTACCTCGACAAACTCACCAAACGCCACACTACCACCGGTGAGTGTTTTTATATCGTGCCTTATTGTGTCATTCATCTGTGTACGATCGGCTAAGCTGCTCCCTCGGGGAACGCCTGCCGTTATAATCCTCCGCTTGAGCGCATTCGGGCTTCCGGCCCGGTCTACGCGGCTACCGTCGGATAACTCCCGCTGCCGCCAGATCCATGCAGAAAACCCTCCATCCGGCCATCTTTCCAAGTAACGCCTCCGGCCGCACCGAGAGTATCAGCCAATGGGTTGAGCGATGCAATCGCCCGGGTTTGCAGGAGGTTACCATCGGTGTCCGACACCCTGTGAATTTCGTCCTCCGGGAACCGCAGTTTCTACCTCCTTGCCAGCCAGCCACGGGGGGTTAGGTGCGGTCAAGATGCCAATTCCCCGGAACAGCATACCGATGTCGTCGCGATGGCGTATCATCGTCCAGATTCACCGGCCAGACAAACCGAGACCCCGCGCAAGACATGAGTAACGACGCGCTCACCATAATCAATCTAAGCCGAAGTTACCCGGAGGGTGGCCAGGCCCGGGAAGTCATTCACGGTGCCGCGTTTCGGCTCGGCAAGGGGGAATGCGTTGCGCTACTTGGCCGAAGCGGCTCTGGAAAATCGACACTACTCAATCTGATTGCCGGCGTTGATCGGCCGGATAGCGGTAAAATCATGATTGACGATACAGAAATTACCGCCTTGGTTGAGCCTGAGCTTACGCGCTTCAGACGCCGTCAGATCGGCTTTGTTTACCAGTTTTTCAACCTGATTCCCACCCTTACGGTCGCGGAAAACATTGCCTTGCCCTTAGAGCTGAATAACGACCCCCGGGGAGAGGTCATCAACCGCACCCGGGAGATTCTGAATGCCATCGATTTGGCGCAGCGGGCAGACAGCTTTCCCGATCAGCTATCGGGCGGAGAGCAACAACGGATCGCCATCGCCCGTGCCCTGGTACACCGGCCGCCATTGATCCTAGCCGATGAACCCACCGGAAACCTGGACCAGGAAACCGGTGATCAAGTGCTTAAACAGATGCTTGCTTTGGCGCGACATGGCGGAAGCAGTTTGCTATTGGTGACCCACAGCCTCGCTGTCGCCCGGTGTGCGGACAGGGTGTTAACCCTCCATCAAGGGCAGTTGACGGATAGTGGTACCGAATTGGCATGGTAAGCCAGACACTACTTTCCATTGTCTGGCGGGAGATGCTCCGCCAGCCCTGGCAAACCTGGCTTTCCGTCGTCGGTATCATGTTGGGAGTAATGGTTATTGTCGCGGTAGACCTGGCTAATCAGAGTGCCCGCCAAGCCTTTCTGTTTTCGGCCGAAGCCCTTACCGGAAAGGCCACCCATCAGATCGTCTCCATAAGCAACCGTGGTATTCCCGAATCCTTTTATCGAGAGCTACGCCTTAACCGGGGGATGAGATCTTCAGCGCCGATTGTGACAAGCCGTGTGGAATCGGGTTCCGAAATCCTACAACTGGTGGGTGTCGACCCGCTGGCCGAAACGCCGTTTCGACGGTTTGGGGCGGCGCTGGAATCCACTCGGCTAGCTGAGTTCATGACCCAATCGCGTGCGGCAATACTGTCCCGTATTACCGCGGCGCGGTTGGGACTCTCCACGGGAGACCTGCTGAACCTTTCGATTGGCGGAATCCCGATAGATGTCAGGATTGTGGCCACCCTAGCGGGAGACAATGCCTCGGCGCTAGAAGGTCTGCTGCTGGTGGATATCAGTACCGCCCAGGAACTAACCCATCGTAACGGAACACTGGACCGCATCGACCTGCAGCTGGAAACGGAACAGGCAGATCAATTGGCAGCCTCGCTCCCCCCAGGGCTGCGACTGGAGATTCCCGCCACCCGCACCCGCGTCATGGCAGAAATGATAGAAGCCTTCCAAACTAACCTTGCCGCCATGAGTCTACTGGCCATGGTAGTGGGCGCCTTCTTGATCTACAACACCATGACCTTTTCCGTACTGCGCCGCATGCGGTTGTTCGGCACCCTGCGGCTACTTGGGGTAACCCGCCGCACCCTGTTCTATCTGGTCTTGTTCGAGGCGGGCCTGTTGGCTGTGGCGGGCACTATCGCGGGCTTGTTAGCGGGCATTGTGACTGCTCAGTACTTGGTGCATTTAGTGACACGTACCATCAATGATCTTTACTTCGTGCTGACGGTTACCCATCTAATGATCGAGCCCTTGATACTCTTCAAGGGTGCCGCGGTAGGATTGGGAGTTACCTTACTGGCATCACTAGCCCCGGCCTTGGACGCCGCCGCCGCAACTCCCATTCACGCCCTGCAACGATCCCGTCTCGAGCACCGCGTTCGCCGTGACTCCCGCTGGCTTGCCCTACTCGGACTGATGTTGCTCACCGCTGGCCTGTTACTTACCCGGCCCACGGCAGGTGGATTATCGGCGGGGTTCACCGGCCTGTTCCTAATCATCGGCGGTTACAGCCTGATGGTCCCACTGGCGGTTAATTTGTTCAGCCACCTGACCCATAGGTTGCCGGGTTCCAGCGCCCTGTTGACCCGCTTGGCACTGCGCGGCATCACCGCCAACCTGAGCCGCACCGGACTCGCGGTTGCGGCTTTATGCGTGGCGGTCGCCGCCACACTCGGGGTTAGCATCATGATTACCAGTTTCCGTGCTACCGTCTCTGAGTGGCTAGACTACACCCTGCGCGGAGACATCTACGTGTCGGCCGCCGACAGTGGTTCCAGTAGCGTCCTCGATCCCGCCGTGCGTCTCCGCATCCACTCCCTGGATATCGTGGCAGAGACTAGCGGGGGACGCCGCCTTGAGGCGATGAGCGATCATGGACCGGTGGCCATGTTGGCGCTGGACCGGGCAAGCGGCAGTCACCGGGGATTCCGCTTCGCTGAGCCGCCGGTCGGGGAAGTCTGGTCGGGTTTCGATCGGGGAGAGCTGATCCTCATTTCTGAACCCTATGCCTTCCGCCAGCACATGAAGACCGGCGACATGTTGGAGTTGCAAACCCCCAACGGGGCCGTCACCATGAGGGTGGGTGGCATCTTCTTCGACTATGGTTCCGACCGGGGCTTGATAACCCTTTCCCATAGCCTCTATCAGCGGCTGTGGGAAGATGGGGGGTTCTCGACGATTGGCGTCTTTCTGCGTCCTGGCGTAACGACGACCGAAGCCATCGGCAAGCTCCACAAGCTGTTTGGGGACGCCAGTCTGTCGTTGCGCATCCGTGCCAACCGGGATATCAGGGAACAATCTCTGGCAGTATTCGACCGCACCTTCGCCATCACCCAGGTATTGCGTCTACTGGCCATTGGGGTAGCCTTCGTGGGCGTGTTAAGCACTCTCATGGCGCTGCAATTGGAGCGCACCCGGGAGCAGGCCATACTTCGGGCAATGGGCGCCACGCGTGGGCAGCTTTCCCGCCTGACAATCCTGCAAACCGGTATTATGGGTTTGTATGCGGGCGCCCTATCGTTGCCTCTAGGCTGGCTGATGTCTGAGGTCTTGATCGAGGTGATCAACCGGCGCTCCTTCGGTTGGAGTATCGCCTCGCAGCTGCCTTTCACCGCAGTCGCCGAGGCCCTCGTTCTGGCTTGTGTCTCGGCACTGCTGGCTGGCCTGTACCCTGCCTGGCGCATGGGGCAGGTACCTGCCGCACTGGCATTGAGGGAAGAATGAACGGATCTCGCTGGTGTGTGGTTCTGCTGCTCATCGTCGTGTGCGGCTGTGACTCCCCGTCACCCACTTCGGAAGGTATACCCATCGGCGAAGCGCTGGGAGAAGGCAATAGTGAAGGATTCGCCCGTGCCACCGAGGTAAGGACATTCCGCTTCCCCAGGGACCACGGCCCTCACCCCGCCTTCCGCAATGAGTGGTGGTACATTACCGGCAACTTGAAGTCCCGGGAGGGGCGGCGATTTGGTTTTCAAGCCACCTTCTTTCGTAGTGGCCTACGACCTTCGGTCGCTCCCAGCCCGTCTGCGTGGCGCACCAACCAGATTTGGATGGCACATGCCGCGCTCACCGATCTGAAGCGGGTAGTGCATCTTTCCGATGAGCGCTTCGCCAGGCAGGGCGCCGGTCTCGCCGGCGCAGCGGTCGGACCCGTCCGGGTGTGGCTGGAAAACTGGCAACTGGAGCAAGCCCAGGGGGAAAGGCGGTGGCAACTGCAACTCCCGGCCGAGGATTTCGAGCTGGACCTGACGCTGGAGCAATCCGCCCCCATAGTGCTGCAAGGTAACCAGGGATTAAGTCAAAAGAGCGCCACACCCGGCAACGCCTCCTATTATTATTCGATCCCCCGCATGCAGGTCTCTGGCCGTATCACTCAAGGAGATCGGGAGCACGCCGTCACGGGGTTGGCCTGGTTCGACCGGGAATGGAGCACTAGCGCACTGAGCACCGATCAAGAAGGTTGGGACTGGTTCTCGCTACACATCCGTGACGGCCGCAATCTCATGTTCTACCGGTTGCGAACCAAAGGCGGTGGCAATGACCCCAACAGCGGGGGTTCAGTGAGCGATGGTAGTGGGTTGGTCCAAACCCTCGGGCCGGAATCCCTGTCTCTCACACCGCTCCGCTATTGGACCTCCGAGGGGCGCCACTATCCAATCGAGTGGCGTCTGCAACTTCAGGGCGAGCCGAGCCCTTGGATCGTGAAAGCGATCCTCGAGGATCAGGAAATGGCCCTGAGCGTTCACTATTGGGAGGGCGCGGTGGACGTCATTGACGAGCGCTCATCAAACCTGTTGGGGTCGGGTTATCTCGAGATGACCGGGTATCAGTGACCGGCGTCGTTTTGGATGCCCGGAAGGCGGACTAGGCAAGCCCACCCCAGAATGGGTAATCCAAACGTCAGACTCTGTTCACCAGAAAACTCAGTGCGGCTTTCCTCCCATGCTCCCCGCCACCCCAAATTCCAGGGCAGAACATAGGGCACGGGCACGGTCAGAAAGCGACTCACACTCCAATATCGATTGCTTATCAACCGGTTCCAATGGCATCAATGTGGTCATGGTATGCACCAGCTCCAGCACGGAGAGGCGCTCGATCACCTCCCAATCAGTCTCCAGTTTTTTGAATTCAAAATAACGTTTAAGATGCCGGAGAATCTCGCTCTTACCGGGCTCAGCCCTGGTTGGTTCACTCTCCAGATCTCCCAGAAAGCGCGACCAGCGGGGGCGCACTGATCGATAACGGTTGTTAGCGGGCAGCTCTTCCACGATATCGAAACGACAGACACCGGTAAGCGATAGCAAAATCCTGCCGTCCCGCAACTCGGTATAAGAGGTAATGCGCCCCGCACAACCGGTTCCATAGATGGGTGCTCCCTCCCCACTAGCAGACGGGTCCGGTTGCACCATCCCGATCATATGGTGGGTGGCGAGCGCGTCGCTTACCATGTCCAGGTAGCGGGGCTCAAAGATATTCAGCGGCAACTCTGCCCGGGGCATAACTACTGCCCTCTCCAAGGGGAAGATGGGCAGTTTCTCCGGGAGCTGTCCCGCTTTTGGAAAGAACGGTGAATAAGACAAGGAATACCCCTTCAGATGAATAGTCCACACCACAGTAAGGTCGGCACTATCGGATTGACCGTTAACGCCTACACCACGATATTCATACAGATCAGAGCTCCGGTTGCCGAAACTGACCCATCACTTCCTGTGATTAGCTTTCACCCCTAAAGTTCTTTGTGAAATAAATGATTGCCCTAGCCCAGAATCACTGCGTGAAGCGATGACGTAGATATTCGCAGCGCCGTCTGTTCGCTCCCAGATCCCAATATCCAACCCGGGAAGCCGACTTGATATCGATCCGCTTGCGATCCGCGTCCAACTGAAACTCCGCATCGTCGATAAAGCCGAATATCCGAGTCCGGAAGGAGGCACGGATATACCCGTCCTCGACCAGGGCTAAGCTGGACCCTGGCATGCTCCGAATCAACCGGATCAATCTGGACCACGCAGAAGCCGGATCATCCGCGAAGGCCAGGGGCTGAATGGCATGACGACCGCCGAGTTCCCGGGATGAAACACAATTGAATGCGTTTGGACAGGGTGCAAATCGTTGTGCTTTCACTGCCGCCTCCGTACCCGACGCTAATTCGCTTATCGCAAAGACCCCGACGGTCAGGATGATGACTCGCCTTGACGCTCTGAACCAGGCTCTGTCTCCCAACCCAATCAGCGCCCTGATCCGCCGCTTGGCGCTCGGCAGCGAGCCATTGTTCCACCCTCGAACCTGGGACTCATTGGTGTGTGCCATGAGCTACGAAGATCAGTCGCTCAACCGGAAATCCCAACGTTCGCCCCTTTTCGATCAACCGCTCAAGCACCGGCATAGGCAGGGATGTGTCGCGAGCAAGAATCCACAAGTATGCACGGCTGTTGCCCGCAACCATGGCATATTCATACCCAGCACGGTCCAGCTCGATAACATTGTAGCCACCGTAAAGGGGGCCGAACAGGGACACCCGCAATTGAGCGACACTGGGGTCAACGGTAAACTCCCCCACGGCATCCACCTCCTTCCAGACACCCTCCCGCTCATGATAGCCCCGGTTGGTAACCCGGATGCGACCATCATTCTGCTGCTGATAGATTGCCGAGACGTTGCTTAGACCACGCTCAAAGATGTGATCAAACCGAGCGACCTCATACCACCTGCCCGTGTAACGCTCCGCGTCAAAGCCGGTTACCGGCACTACCCCATTGGGCTTGCCGGTACACCCGACCAAAATCAACGTGGTCAGTATCAAATAAAACCCACGGTGTGGAATAATCACGCTATGCCATTCTCCATGCTGTCATCTCCGTGTGCGCTTCCCGGGTATTGTCCACCGCGCCTGACTTGCCCTGGGGCCAAGCCAAATTAGGCGGGTAAAGGTATCCAACCCGCCTTATACTCCAGACTATCGAATCCTTCGCCGCGGTGGAAGTGCCTGGCCAGGGATTGACCTGAGAGGGATTGCCGGTTCCAATGCATACCAATTGGGCGCCCATTGTTGGCACGGAGGACTGGCTAATGCACGACACCATTACTCCCGATCGGGAATGCGGACTGATTATCATCGGCGACGAAATCCTTTTTGGGAAACGTCGAGACCGCCACCTGGAGCACTTTCGTGGCACATTGGGGGAGCGGGGCCTGTTGCTCTCCCGCTGCTGGCTGCTACCCGATTCACCAAAAGTGCTGATCCGACACCTTCGACTATCCTTTGAAGACCCGTATCCGGTATTTGTTTGTGGGGGGATAGGCGCGACTCCCGACGACCGGACCCGGGCCTGCGCCGCAGAGGCCGCGAATATACCACTGAAACGGCACCCGGAAGCCGCCCTCCTGATCGAAGAACGATTTGGCAGCGAAGCCTACCCGTCTCGTATTCTCATGGCGGATCTCCCGTCCGGTTGTGAACTGATACCCAATCCGGTCAGCCGCATCCCGGGATTTTCCGTGAAGGAACATCACTTTCTGCCGGGATTTCCCGAAATGGCCTGGCCGATGGCAGAATGGGTCCTGGCACACCGCTATCCGCGGGTCGCTGGATTACTGGAGGAGCGCTCATTGAAGGTATTGAACACCCCAGAGAGTTCGCTCGTCCCCATCATGGAAGCGCTTTCGGGCCGCTTTACCAGCGTAAGCATATTCAGCCTGCCACGGATCGGCGAAAATCGGTACATCGAGTTGGGTTTTAGGGGCCACGATGGCTGTGAACAAGCCATGGAAGCGCTCAGAGATGAGCTGCGACGCCGCAACATCCCCTTTGAGGAAGATGGCCCGCACTAAACTCAATCACGGCCCAAGCGACAAATCAACCGGGGGCTCCGAGAGCCATCGCCCGGTGGCGGCAATCGTGGCGTTCCCTATCACGCTCCGCCGCCCCGCGCACCGGCATCCAGTCCCGGGTATGCCGGCACACCAATCCGGACATCATCTCGATGTGTGACGCCTCGGCGTTGAGGCAGGGGATATACTCATAATCCGTGCCACCCGCTGCTAAAAAGATCTCCCGGTTTTCCATCGCCACCTCTTCCAGTGTCTCCAGGCAATCGGTGCTAAAGCCCGGGCAAACAACGTGCACGCGTTTGACCCCCGAGGCTGCTAGAGCACTCAGGGTTTTATCGGTGTATGGCTGTAACCATTGCTTTGGACCTAATCGGGACTGAAAAGTCAGAACCCACCGATCCGCAGGCAGCTCCAGCGCCTCGGCTAGCAGGCGCCCGGTCTTTTGGCACTCACAGTAGTAGGGATCACCGGCATGGAAATAGTCCTCGGGTATTCCGTGAAACGAAAACACCAGCTTCTCCGGCTGCCGATGGATCTCCCAAAACGCCCTGACACTCGCGGCCAATGCCCCAATGTAATCCGGGTCATCATGATAATGGTTGACGAATCGCGATTCGGGAATCCATCGCCAACCGCGTAACACCTTGGTCACCGCGTCGAAGGTAGACGCGGTAGTGGTGGCCGAATACTGTGGGTAAAGGGGCAATACCAGCAAACGACGAGCCCCAGCCTGGCGCAGCTCCTCCAATCCCGAAGCGATAGAGGGATTGCCGTAGCGCATGGCAAGCGCCACCCTCACCGGAAACTCCGAGCGGCGGTCAAGCAAATCCTGCAATGCCCGCTGCTGTCGACGACCGAATACCAGTAACGGCGAACCCTCCTCTGTCCAGATCTTTTTATAGGCCTTAGCGGAGCGACTGGGGCGGGTGTTGAGAATGATGCCGTTGAGTACCAGCCACCACAATGGCCGCCACATCTCCACCACCCGGGGGTCCCATAGAAACTCTTTCAAATAACGCCTCACGTCCCGCCGAGAGTCAGAATCCGGGGTACCGAGATTGGTCAACAACACCCCTAATACATCCGGCTGATCGTGAAGAAACGGCCCATGGTTTAGCTTGTTCAATCTCACTCCCGCGTAGCTATGAAGAGGGCGAAGGTTAGACTACCTTTTTCAGCGTTGAGTTGTACAGCCATCCCTCGAGGACCGTTGCAAAGGCAACCCTACCAACGTCACCTCAATCCTCCGGCCATTCTACCCCCAACCCACGCACCCACCGCTTGCGCCTCCAACCCTGGTTCATCAAAGGTTGAGTTATCCGCCCGCAGGCTCATATAGTGGGAGGTAAAGATGCCCGGCATGCGCGAGATTTGTTACGTGCTCATGGGCAGTTGACCTAAGGCAAATTGATATCGATGAAGAACTGGATCAGCGGCAGGGTAGTGGAAAAGACCCATTGGACGGATACACTTTTTTCGGTGCGCTTTGATGCGCCCCTGGAGGACTTCAACGCGGGACAATTCATTCAGGTTGCCATGGACATAGAGGGCGAACGGGTGGCACGCCCATACTCGCTGGTGAACGCCCCTCATGAGCGGCCTCTGGAGATCTATTTCAATGAAGTCCCGGAAGGTCCTCTCACACCGCGCTTGTCCCTGCTTGAGCCTGGAGATTCGCTGTGGGTGTCGGCAAAGGCCAGCGGAGTATTCGTGATGGAGCGCATACCCGAGTGCCGGGACCTTTGGATGTTCGCGACAGGAACGGCTTTAGGTGTCTATTTATCTATCTTAAAGACCGCGATACCCTGGCAACGATTCGAGAAGGTAGTGTTGGTTCATGGCTGCAGAACCGCGCAAGAGCTGAACTACCAAAAGACAATTCTCATGTTAGCCGACCGTTTCGGTGATCAATTCCATTTCGTTCCGGCGCTGAGCCGGGAACGCGCTGCCGGCAGATTGCCGGGTCGGGTAACCGATTTGTTGGAGACCGGTGTTTTGGAGAGAACTGCCAATCGGGTAATCAGCCCCGATTACAGCCATATTATGCTTTGCGGCAACGAGGCCATGATCCGCGACATGCGAAGTTTACTCGAGGCAAGAGGATTGCAACGCCACACCGCACGCCAGTCTGGACATTACACAACCGAAAAGTATCACTGAGCCCAGATTTCGGTTGTGTCGGTAATGGTGACAGACGCGCACACCGGAAACGGTATGCCAGCTTGGCCGCTCGGGTGGTGGGTTTTCAGGCAACCTCGGCAGGCGAGGTGGAGCGCGTCGCGGCGCGGCCCCGTTCTAGCATTTTTTCTACGATCGCATAGATACCCACGTGACGGTTAGGACTCAGATGCGCTTCCAATCCCAGGCGTTTAAACAGACCGTCCACGTCCATCGCCTCAATCTGCTCCAGCTTACGACCTGAGAACAATCCGATCAGCAGGGCCAGCACACCCTTGATTACCGCGGTATCGCAATCTCCCGTGAACTGCAGCAATTCCGGTCGATCGGGTACCGGCGCGGCAAAGACATGCACCGTACTCATACAGGGCCTCACCCAATTCTCTTCGGTCTTGAGATCATCCGGCATTGGCGGTAGCTGTTCTCCCAGCTCCACCAGATACTGGTAGCGCTGCTCCCAGTCTCCCAAAAACTCGAAGGTATCGACGATATCATCTATCTGTCCCATATCATCCACCTGCCTGCGGCCGAACTTCACACATTGAAGGACTCACCACAGCCACACTGCTCCTTTACATTGGGGTTGATAAATTCAAATCCTTCGTTGAGAACATTCTCGCGTACAAAATCCAGCGTTAGACCGTCAAGCATGGGTAAGCTCCGGGTATCAACCACAACCTTGATGCCCCGGCTATCGAATACCCGGTCATTCTCTTCAACCGTGTCCGCATAATCCACCACATACGCGAATCCCGTACACCCGCTCTTCTTCGTGCCCAGCCTGAGACCGATTCCATGTTGGCGCTGCTCCAACATCTTCTTAACGTGGTCGGCGGCGTTCTCTGTCAGATTGATACTCATGGATACCTCTGCCTTACTTACGACCTATTGAACTGGCGGTGCACACGCACCGAACCTACCATAGACCCAACTGTAACTGGGCCTCCTCGGACATGGATTCCCTGGTCCATGGAGGATCCCAAACCAAATTCACCTGAGCATGGGTGACGCCCGGTACCCCGGCAACCACTGAACGAACCTCACCTGGCAATATCCCAGCAACCGGACAAGCGGGGGCGGTGAGCGTCATGTCGATGGAAACGCCACCGTCGTCTTCGATATCGATCCGGTAGATCAGTCCCAGATCGTATATGTTGACTGGTATCTCAGGATCGTAGATCGTCCGTATGGCGGCAACCAGTGCTTCCCGGGAGGGCAGCCGAGTGGCCGGCGTCGGAAAATCTCGCGCCTTGCCACCTTTTCTGAATTTATCCAAAAACCCTCTCACCGACATGCCCCCGTGGTTAACTGATCAGACATTTTCCAGATCGATTGATTCCACGCGCCGCTGGATGTGATCAGCCAACTGGCCGCGCAACGATACATTGCCAAATCCCTCAAGGATCTCGCTTGCAAAACCCAAGCACAGCAACCGCCGTGCCTGACTGGGGCTAAGTCCCCGAGAGCGTAGATAGAATACCGCCTGGGGATCTAACTGCCCCACCGTGGTGCCATGGCTGCACTTAACGTCATCGGCGAGAATCTCGAGCTGGGGTTTTGTATCCACTTCCGATCCCCGGGACAGCATCAAGTTGGCATTGGTAAGATGCGCATCGCTTTGCTGCGCCTGCCGTTCCACCAAAATGCGTCCGTCAAACACCGCACGGCCCTGGCCATAGACGATGCCCTTAAAGTTAGACCGGCTAGAACAACCGGATACTCCGTGTACAACATCCAAGTGAAAATCGACCAGCTGTCCATCCCCGGCCAGGTACAACCCCTCAAGATCCAAATTCGCGCCGGCCGCCAGGAACCCGCCATTTATCTCAGTCCTCGACCAGCGGGCACCCACCGCTGCATTGATTGCCCGGTAGTTTGCCCGCGCGCCAAGCTGCACATGTACCTCGCTCAGATGGTAGGCTTGCGAACCTTCCAGTTGTACGCGCTGGTGATCAAGGCGGGCGTCTTCCTGCAACAAAATTTCGCTTACCACGTTGTTGAAATAACCATCCGCATCTAAACACAGGTGCCGCTCCACGATTGATGCCTGGGAACCCTTATCCAGGGTAATCAGATGTCGCGGCCTGAGCATGCGCCCCCCGGCGGCAGCCGTGGCGATGTGCAGCAATTCGATGGGTTGGTCAATCGATTTACCCGGGGAAACGGAGATTACCGCGCCATCCTGCATAGTCGCTAGATTGATGGCCGAAAAGGCATGCCTACCCGTTCCCGACAGGGAACCGAGTGCCGCAAGCACCTTACGATCTCCCTTCGCCATCGCAGCTCGCAAACTGGTAAATTGAATGCCCGTATCGTTTACAAAAGAAAGCTCCGCTTGAAAGCTACCGTCGACAAATACCAACAGACCGGCCTGGGTTCCATCCGGCATTACGGATTCCAACGGGGGCAACGGGTTGTCGGTCGACTCCCAATCGGCGGAGAAATTTCCATCGAGCAGGCCATCAATACCGCTGTATCGCCACCGTTCCTGGCGCCTGTCGGGAAGGCCAAGTTGCTGAATACCCAAAACTGCGGAGCGGCGGCGCTCGGCCAGCCAATCACCAGCCCGTGAGTCAAGTCCGCCGATGTAACGTTCCGCTTCTGCGCTGGCATCGAGCAGGGAGTGATTCATGCCGCGGCCTCCTCAGACAACCATCCGTATCCCTTTTCCTCCAGCTCCAGGGCCAGCTCCCTGCCGCCTGACCTCACGATGCGCCCCGCCGCCAACACATGCACACGGTCGGGTTGAATATAATCCAGCAACCGCTGATAGTGAGTCACCAGGATCAGTGCGCGCTCGGGCGAACGCAAGAGATTCACGCCGTCCGCCACAATGCGTAGCGCATCGATATCCAATCCCGAATCGGTTTCGTCAAGAATCGCCAGCTTCGGGGCCAGCATCGCCATCTGCAGGACCTCATTCCGCTTTTTTTCACCACCGGAGAATCCCGCATTCACGGACCGCTTCAATAGCTTCTCATCCAGATTCAATTCGCGCGCCTTGTCCCGAACCTGCTTCATGAATCCCAACGCGTCGATCTCCGGCTCGCCCCGTGCCCGGCGGATGGCATTGAGTGCCTCTCGCAGGAATATCATATTGTTGACGCCCGGCAACTCGACCGGGTACTGCATGGCGAGAAAGATACCTGCATGGGCGCGCTCCTCAATCTCCAACTCTTGCAAATCCAGACCCAGGTAGCGCAGCTTGCCGCCGCTAATCTGGTAGCCCTCCCGGCCGGCCAAGACGTGAGCCAGCGTGCTCTTGCCAGAGCCATTAGGGCCCATGATGGCATGCACCTCTCCGGCATTGACTTCGAGGTCAAGCCCCTTAAGGATCTCTTTACCTTCCACTTCAACTCGCAGCCCTTCGATCGATAACATCTCCTACCTCATTCTGTCAGTATATTCCCGGTTTCTCGCAATGGCCCTGCCCTGAACTCAGCCGACAGCTCCCTCCAAACTAACCGCAAGGAGTTTCTGGGCCTCTACCGCAAACTCCATCGGCAACTCCTTGAACACCTCCTTGCAGAAACCGTTGATGATCATGGAGACCGCGTCTTCTTGGGAAAGTCCCCGCTGGCGGCAGTAGAAAAGCTGATCCTCACTCACCTTGGACGTGGTCGCCTCGTGTTCCACCTGGGCGGTTGGATTCTTTACTTCGATATACGGAAAGGTGTGCGCGGCGCAACGGTCTCCAATCAACAACGAATCGCACTGCGTGTGGTTGCGAGCATTCTCGGCCTTGCCGGCAATCCGAACCAAACCGCGGTAGGCGTTGCTACCCTCCATCGCCGAGATACCTTTGGAGACGATGGTGCTGCGGGTATTCTCGCCGATGTGGATCATCTTGGTACCGGTATCCGCCTGTTGGCGTCCCTTGGTCAGGGCCACGGAATAAAACTCCCCCACCGAATCCCTACCCCGCAAAATACAGCTGGGATACTTCCAGGTAATCGCCGACCCAGTCTCCACCTGCGTCCAGGAGATGCGCGAGCGCGCCCCCCTGCAGTCACCCCGCTTGGTTACAAAGTTGTAGATTCCACCACGCCCTTGACTGTCCCCCGGATACCAATTCTGAACCGTCGAGTACTTGATCGTTGCATCGTCCAGCGCCACCAGCTCAACCACCGCGGCATGGAGCTGATTTTCGTCTCGCATGGGCGCCGTGCAACCTTCGAGATAACTCACCTGGCTGCCCTCCTCCGCTACGATCAAGGTTCGCTCAAACTGACCGGTGTTGGCCTCGTTGATACGAAAGTAGGTGGACAATTCCATCGGACAGCGTACTCCCTTGGGTACGTATACGAAGGTTCCATCACTAAACACCGCGCCATTCAAGGCAGCAAAGAAGTTATCCTGGGGAGGAACCACACTCCCCAGATAGCGTTGGATTAACTCGGGATACTCCCTTACCGCCTCCGACATCGCGCAAAAGATCACGCCTGCCTCGGCAAGCGTTTGACGAAACGTGGTCGCCACTGAAACACTGTCGAATACCGCATCCACCGCGACTCCGGCCAACGCCTTCTGCTCATCGAGAGGAATACCCAGTTTTTCGTAGGTGGCCAGCAATTCCGGGTCTACCTCGTCTAGGCTCTTTGGGCCTTCTCCTTTTTTCGGAGAAGAAAAATAGGAAATCGCCTGAAAATCGATTGGCGGATGGTGCAACGAAGCCCACTGGGGTTCGGACATCAGCAACCAGCGGCGGTAAGCCTCCAATCGCTTCTGCAGCATCCAATCCGGCTCTTGCTTGCGTAGTGAGATGGCGCGGATCACATCCTCGTCCAACCCCGGAGGAAGGGTGTCCGATTCGATATCGGTCACAAAACCCTGCTGATATTCCGCTTGGATCAGCCGATCAACTCCGGCGTCTGGTGATGCCATATCCTTACCCCAATTAATATCCTAGTATTTTACTAAGTATATAAGTCAAAAAATTTTCAGCCGGTAGCCTGATGCCGGTCCACGCGGCCTCGACAGCGACTGCGTCCCATCATCAAGCAGAGCCCTATGGTTGCCGTGCCGGCCACCATGAACGCCACTGCCGGCGGGTAGGCTGATAACCCCATGAGAAGCAAACCCACTCCCATACACCAGGCGGACATCGCCAGGACCAGCCCCCCGCAACACTGCTTGGTAAACCACATACCGAATCCCTCCTATCGTTCTTCCGAGTAGTCATTATACCCGAGTTATATAGTCGGGAATTATTTTTTTCAAGCTATTCAACATGACAAACTGTGCAGGAAATCATCACCTTCGGCGAGTTTCCGTTGAGACTGGCTGGCGACTTAACACTTGGGAATAGGGTCCACCGGGGTGAGGCACAATCAGGGGCTGCCTATGCCGGCCGCTCGATACACCGAAACTGCCGCCATGTTTCCTCCGCCACACCGGGCTGTCCCGGTCGTAAAGCCGACAACTCGCTGATCAGAAATTTGGCACGCTCGGTGACCCTCTCCCGCTGGCGGTCAGTGAGCGACGCCGCGAGATGATCCAGCAATCGCGCCAGCGCATCCTCCGCGAACTGCCATTGCACGAAAAATTCCGATTTTTCACTGCTCCAGGGCACCCACCATCGGATCAGTTGGGCATGTACCGCTTCCCGCCCGGCCCCCCGCCACAACAGCTGTAATAGGCGAGCCTCCTGGCGTTCACGAAACTTCAACCAATCTCCAGGGACCGATGACAGGCGAGCCGCAAACTGCTCCACACCTATTCGTTGGGTCACATTCAATGGCCCGGTCCAGCCCTCGAACCGGTCGACCAGGCGCGCGGTACGCGCGACACGCTGCGCTGTCTCGTCCCCCCGCAAATAGCGGTCGTGAAAAAAGTTACGACGTTCCACCAGGTAATCCGACAGATGGTCTAATTGCCCCGGTGTCAGGCTCTCCAGTAGCGGCACCGCCAGTTCGGCGGCAAGCCGCGCATGCCGAGCATAGATCCGGTTTGCCTCAGCAACCAAACAGGCACCGTCAAAATCCGCCGGGGACTCGGAACCCATGGCTTGGGCCAACAGCGCGAAATAGCCCTCGAGAAGTGGTAACTCCTGCTGGACATGCCGATCGAGCACGCTAGCCAATACCGGCCGCCAAGCCTCTAGCTGATCCGGGGTGGCATCCAGAGTCTTGATTGCATACTGTTCCAGGAACCAGTCTAGATTACGGTAGAGTACAGTCGTCCTGCTACACCCGCCAACCAACAGCAGGCAGAGAGCCACCGAAGCGAAACAATTCGGAAAGGATCGGCTATTCACACGCCCGCCGCCCAGTAGCCCGACTTACAAACGCATGACACATGCCGGCCTCATTCATTGCGTAGCAAGGGCGCCGCCTTTTGCCCCAGGGCCCGCCACGTGCCGACGAACCCCAGAGCCAGCGTCGTGGCGGTACATAGGAGGGTAGTGATCACCACTACGCCGGGTTGGAATTCCCATCCGGTTTTCATGATCCAAGTCAGCACCGCCCAAGCGGTAAGGCTACCGATCGCCGCGGCAATAATCCCCGTCAATATCCCGAGCAAGCCATATTCGAGCAGAAACGCAAAGAGGAGTTCCCGCCGGGTCGCCCCCAATACCTTCAGAACCACGCTATCGTATACCCGCCGACGATGTCCCGCCGCGACCGCCCCGGCGAGTACCAAGGTTCCGGCAATTAGCGTCACGCCCGCCACTGAGCGCACTGCCGCGCCGATACTGCCCAGAATTTCATTGACCCGCTCCAAAGCCTCCCGGACGCTTACTTGGGTGACATTGGGAAAATCAGCGGTTACCTGCCGCCGGATCCGGTCTTCCGCCGCAATCGCCGCGCTAACCGTGGCAATATAGGTGTGGGGGGCGCTGCTAAGTGGTTTCGGTGAAAACATGATGGCGAAGTTAATCTGCATGCTGCTCCACTCCAATTCCCGGATGTTGGCCACAATCGCCCGAATCTCCCGGCCCAACACGTTCAGTGTTATCGGATCGCCGATGTTCACGCCAAATCCCTTGCTGACGTCCTGATGGATAGACAACAAGGGTGGCCCCCCATAGTCCTCGGACCACCAGTCGCCCGCGACAAGCGTGGTATTGTCGGGTATCTGCTCCGCATAACTCAGGCCTCGATCGCCTCGGATCATCCATTCGTAATCCGGGCTGGTCAGCAACTGCTCGGGGGGCTGATCCTTGATGGCGGTGATGCGCCCTCTGAAATACGGCACTTTGCGTAGGTTCTCCACGCCGGGTATAGCGCCTATGTCAGTTTCAAACGACACAATCTGGTCCGCCTGAATATCGATGAAGAAAAACGCCGGTGCCTGCTTGGGAATACTCTCGGTAACCTGACGGGACAGGTTCCCTTCGATCAACATGATCGCCACCAGTACAGTGAGTCCCAGCCCGAGGGACAGCACAACATTTGCCGTCGCAGCCCCTGGGCGCTGCAGGTTGGCCAGTGCCAACCGCAACCCGGGATGGCCCGGGCGCCCCAGGTTTCCGGTCAACTTCAGCACCATCCAGGCCGCCAATCGAAACACCAACATCGTGAGGGCGGCTCCAATGATGAACCACAATGCAAACCGAAGATTATCCGAGGTGCCTATCACCAACCCCGCTAAGGCCAATCCACCCAAGATCACCGCCAACAGATAACGGGGACGGGGCCAACCGGCTACGGGAGACACACCGCTCCGAAACAAGGCGGCGGCCGGTACCTGATGCACTCGCGCCAAAGGCCAAATGGAAAATGTGAGTGTTACCAGCAGACCAAACAGTGCGGCGATGATAAGTGGGACCGGATGCGCACCCAACACCAGGTTGAAGGGCAGTGCGTCTCCCAATAGCGTGGCGGCCAACATCGGCACGGCGGTGCCCAGCAGCAATCCACCGAGGATCCCTACACCGGCCAGCACCAGCACCTGGATCATGTAGATCTGAAACACCCGAGTATTGGTAGCGCCCAGGCATTTCAGCGTGGCGATAGTGGTAATCTTGGTGTCCAGATAAGATTTCACCGCACTGCTCACTCCCACTCCCCCGACCAACAACGCGGTCAACCCCACCAGCGTGAGAAACAACGTGAGGCGGTTGACCATGCGCTCTATGCGGGGCGATGCGTTGCGGTAATCCCGCACCCGCCAGTCCGCGTGGGGGAACGCCTTGTCCAAGGCCGCTAGGTAGGTGTCAATATCCGTGCCGCTGGGAAGCTTCAGCCGGTAATGATGGTAGACTAGGCTTCCCGCCTTGAGCAGCGCGGTTTCGGGGGTGGCATCCAACGCGATCATCACCCGCGGGCCAAGACCAAACTGGATGCCTCCGCCCACCCGGTCGGGCTCCCGCTCGATAATCCCCCGAACTTCAAACGTTGCCGCGCCGATCCGGAGGCTGTCACCCAGCTTGATCCCCAGCCGCTGCAGCACCGAGGGCTCAACAACCGCTCCCCAGCCACCGTTCCGCCGTGCAAGCAACCCGCCAAAGGGAAGATTCTGGCGAAGCTGCATCTGACCAAACAGGGGATAGTGGTCGTCCACCCCCTTGAGTTCAACCAGGGTGCTCTGATCTCCCTGGGGGGGGCGGGCCATGGTCCGCATTTCGACATAATGGATGACAGCCTCAGTGGTATCCTCGAGGTATGTAAGCTGTTCCTGTGTAAGCCCCCGGTAGAGAACCTGAATCGAAATATCACCCCCGAGTATCCCCTGGCCATCATTCCTCAGGCCTTGGAGGATCGAACTGGAGACCGATTGCACACTGGCGATTGCGGCAACGCCCAGTGTCAAACAGGCAAGAAAGATACGAAAGCCGCCAAGTCCACCGCGCAACTCCCGGCGCGCCATATTCCAGGAGATGGGCCAATTCCCGGGTATGCTCATGACGGAATGGCGACCACGTCGGGGTGAGCCAACGGGTGCTCGCCATCCTGGAGCAAGCCATCGACAACCCGTATATGGCGTTGGCAACGCTCCGCCAAACTTTGGTCGTGGGTAATCAAGACCAGGGTAGCATCACGCTGCCCGCTCAATGCAAATAGGAGATCGATGATCTGGGAGCCCGTTCCGCTATCGAGATTGCCCGTGGGCTCGTCGGCCAGCAGCAAAGCGGGAGCGGGAGCTAACGCCCGGGCCAGCGCAACTCGCTGTTGCTCCCCTCCGGAAAGCTGATTTGGGTAATGACCCAAGCGGTGCCCCAATCCCACCGTAACGAGTTCATCCCGGGCCCGGTCGAATGCATCCCTTACACCGGCAAACTCCAGCGGAATAGCCACATTCTCGAGCGCGGTCATGGTAGGAACCAGGTGAAATGCCTGAAAAACGATACCCACATGGTCGCGTCTAAAAAGCGCTAGCTCGTCCTCATCCATGGCGGTCAGCTCATGGGCCGCCACCCGTACCGTGCCACGGCTGGGGCTTTCCAGTCCCGCCATGATCATCATCATGGTGGATTTCCCGGCGCCGGAAGGACCCACCACACTGACGGTATCGCCTTTGCGGATTTCAAGGTCTATCCCTCTGAGAATGTGGACCGGTCCGGCATGGCTGCCCAGGGTGACGTGAACCCCCGAAAGCTCTACGATGGACTCTTGTTGCTGTTTTCCCTGCACGGCTGTCAAAATAGTCTCCCCGTTCAATATGGATAGCTGTCGATGCACCATGGTATCCGACCCGCTGATTTCAAGATGGTTTCTTCGCTTCTCAGAATGCTAACGCTGGTTTCGGCACTTTGGCAGCCGTGGACTGTTACCGCAGCGGAGCCACTGCGCATTCTGGCCTTGGGCGACAGCCTTACCGCGGGTTACGGGCTAAGACCATCAGACGGGTTTACCAGCCAGTTGGAAAGGTCGCTGCAAGCCCGGGGAATCTCCGTGGTCGTGCTAAACGCCGGTGTCTCGGGTGACACCACCTCGGGCGGGTTGGCACGATTGGAATGGGCGCTGAGCGACCAACCCGATGCGGTGATCCTCGCCCTTGGCGCTAACGATAGTCTACGCGCCATCGATCCGGCACTAACCCGCTCCAACCTGAACGCTATCCTGAAACGGCTCACCTCCCAGAGACTCCCGGTGCTCCTGGTCGGCACCTATGCCCCGCCTAACCTGGGTGAGGCCTATGCAACAGCGTTTAACGCCATCTATCCCGAGTTGGCCACCCAGTACCAGACGTTACTCTACCCCTTCTTCCTCGACGGCGTAGCGGGCCGGCCCACACTTAACCAGGATGACGGCCTGCATCCCACCGCCGAAGGTGTGGCGATTATGGTGGAGCGCATCACCCCCTGGGTATTGGACTTAATCGAGCGGGTTCAAGGCATTCCACCCGGTAGTCGGCCCCACCTCAACACCGATTAACCTTAAGCCCGCCTCTCCCGCCGCGACTGGATGATCTGCAAACCAATGAGCCGGGCCAACAAAATGGCCAAATAGAGTTGCCCGATGAGCGCCTCAAGCGCCGACCAGGCACGGGCGGCCCGGGTCAGGGCGACGATATCGCCGTAACCCAGCGTACTCAGGGTTACCAGACTGTAATATACAAAATGATCTAGATCCCCCCAGTGCGGCACCTCAACCGCCTCATCCAAAGGTTGGGGCAGCAGAAATGAACCGGGCTGCGCCAACTCCAACGCGCCATAGATCAGCGCCCAGGATAGACCCAACAACAGATAGCCGCAGAGCGCCCCAAGGATCTTATCCAGATCTACTTGCTCCCGGCTCACAACATGATGGATAACAGCGCCCGTCACAAACGTTAAAAACAGTAGATCAAGCAGGCAGCTACCCAGCAGCACCCCTTTGGTGGGGAAAACATAGACAGCAATATCCGAGATAAAAGCCGGGACAGCCAAGGCAATCGAGATCGAAAGACCCCAACGCGCCCGGCCGAGGCTGTGGGTGCTCACCAAAATCAGTCCCCAGAACAACAGATCAAAGCTGGCAATCCCCAAGGCGCTACGATTCCAAAACGGATAGATGGCCAAGACCACGAAGAGGGTAGACGAAAGTAGCAAAAACCGTCCCGGGAACAATCGCGGACGTGGCTTTGCGGTCGTGGTACTGTCAGTCATGACATCCAGTCGCTCCGATTCGGGGTTTCCGGTAAAAGCTATTCGGATTTTCGCTCTCCGTTGACAGTAAGATCCGACGAATGAGCTTTTTTTTTCGTCCGGCCATCTCCACCTGTCGGTATGGTATAGTTCGGCGATTTTCTAGCCCATGGAGAGAGGATCCATGTCAACCAACCCCTCAGGTTTACTGAATGCCTTCATCTTCTCCAAGGACGCCGTCCGCAGTGTTGGATGGGAGGAAATCCGTGCCTGGTCTCCGGAACAGGGTATCCTCTGGGCCCATCTGGATTTTACCCGCCAGGACAGTGTGAATTGGATAAACGATGAAAGTGGGCTGGATGAACTGGCCAAGGAGTCTCTCACCGCCGATGAAACCCGGCCGCGGATCACCGACATCGATGGAGGCTTGCTGATTAGCCTACGGGGGGTCAATGGCAATCCGGGGTCAGATCCCGAGGACATGGTTGCGGTACGCATATATTGTGACGAAAACCGGATCGTCACCACTCGCCGGCGGCGGCTGTTCACCATCAGAAAGATTGCCGATGAATTCGACGCCGACCGTGGCCCGCGCACAGTAGGCGCCTTCATTGCCCTGCTAGCCGATGGGCTGGTGGAGCAGATGAGCAAGGTTATCCAGGAGCTGGAGGATCGACTGGACGACCTGGAAGAACAAATGCTTGAAGATCCCAGCGCGCGAGCCCGTGGGCAACTACTGGACTTGCGCCGCGAGGCGATCATGCTACGCCGTTATCTGTCTCCCCAACGGGAGGCATTAAACGGCCTCAAAGGCCAAGAGATAGACTGGCTGTCCAAGCGGGACCGGCTCCAGCTGCGCGAGGTCAACGACCAAATAACCCGTTATGTCGAGGACCTTGATTCGGTGCGCGACCGGGCGGCGGTCGCCAACGAAGAGCTGGCCGCCCGACTTGCTGAGCAGCTCAATGCGCGCATGTATCTGCTCTCTATCATCGCTGGCATCTTCTTGCCCCTGGGCTTTCTCACCGGCCTGTTTGGCATCAATGTCGGCGGAATGCCGTGGGTCGAGAATTCCGGCGGTTTCCTCATCGTATCGGTATTGCTGACAGTGATCACGCTCCTGCAGCTTGCCTATTTCCGGTTTAAACGCTGGCTTTGAGCATTCCGCCACCCACTGCCGATGTGGGTACCGCTAGGAAACCTCAAACAATTGGTGGTTCGACGCTATCTTCCCGGTATTCGGACAACTCGGGAGACAACTCGGAGTGCATCGACTCTACATGCTGGGCCACTTCCCTGACATCCTCGAAGCGGGCGATGTGAAATAGGGCTTCCCCCTCGTGCACCAAAGGAAGCTCGACACAGCCGATGATGATACCGCTCACATGGGCCGTCACCTCAGTCTCGCGACCGTTGAATGGGGCATCGATCAGCCCGATCACGTCGCCCTTCTTTACCCGCCCACCCAACGAGGCAACTTTGCGAAACAACCCGCTGCTGGACGCCCTCACCCACGTACTGGAGCGAGCGACGAAGGGTTCCGGCATGAGTTTCTTACGGCTCTTGAGCAATGGCAACATCCCCATGGCCCGCATCACATTGACGATACCCCGGACGCCCGCGCGAATCGCCACCTCGTTAAAACGCAACGCCTCTCCCGCTTCGTACAGCAACATCGGAATTCCGCAGGCCGCAGCGGCCTCCCTGAGAGACCCGTCCCGTAGATTGGAGTTGAGGAGTACCGGAACCCCAAAGGCGCTAGCTAGCCTGGCTGTCTCCTGGTTGTCCAGGTTAGCGCGTATCTGAGGCAGATTGCTACGATGAATGGCGCCGGTATGCAGATCGATGCCATGGGTACAGCGACCGACAATCTCCTCCATGAAAAGATAGGCTAAGCGGGCCGCCAGGGAGCCCTTCTCGGAGCCCGGGAAAGAACGGTTGAGATCCCTGCGGTCAGGGAGATACCTCGAGTGGTGCAGCAACCCGTATACATTGACGATCGGTACCGCAACCAAGGTACCCCGCAACCGCTTTAGCACCGGCAGTTTGAGTAGTCGGCGAATAATCTCGGCCCCATTTAATTCGTCCCCATGCAAGGCCGCACTGACAAATAACCTGGGACCCTCCCGGCCGCCATGCACCACATGCACCGGCAAGCTTAAAGATGAATGGGTATAGAGCTGAGGCAACGGCAACTCGACAACCGCGCTGCTGCGGGGCGCGATACGTTGCTTGCCGATGATGAATGGTTCGCCCAACGGCTCACCCCTGACCCCGAGTCTTCGACCGGCTGGTGCTGTCCTTGAGCTCCCCCACCCGCTTCTCGATGTACTGGATGATTAAGCCCGCCACATCCTTGCCGCTGGCCTTTTCTATGCCTTCCAACCCCGGTGAGGAATTAACCTCCATAACCACAGGCCCATGATTGGAGCGCAACATGTCCACACCGCACACATCCAATCCCATGATCCTGGCGGCCCGTACCGCGGTGGATCGCTCCTCCGGGGTCAAGCGTACCAGGCTTGCCGTACCCCCCCGGTGCAGATTGGAGCGAAACTCGCCTTCCGGTCCCTGCCGTTTCATGGTCGCCACCACCCGGCCGCCAACCACGAAACAGCGTAGATCCGATCCTCCGGCCTCCTTAATGAACTCCTGTATCATGATATTGGCTTTCATACCCATGAAGGCCTGGATCACGCTCTCGGCCGCCTTCTTGGTCTCCGCCAGTACCACGCCGATTCCCTGGGTACCTTCCAGCAGTTTGATTACCAAGGGGGCACCGCCCACGGTACCTATCAGGTCGTCCAGGTCGTCCGGGTTGTGGGCAAATCCAGTTACCGGCAAGCCAATCCCCTTGCGGGCCAGTAACTGCAGTGACCGCAACTTGTCTCTGGAGCGCGTGATCGCCACCGACTCGTTCAAGGGAAATACATTCATCATCTCAAATTGGCGCACCACTGCGGTTCCATAAAAAGTCACCGACGCGCCAATGCGGGGAATCACGGCATCAAATCCCTCCAGCTTGTCGCCCTTGTAATGAATTGTCGGGCGGTGCGAGGTGATATTCATGTAACAGCGCAGCACATCGACAACCTGCACCACATGGCCCCGGGCCTCGGCTGCCTCGACTAGCCGCTGGGTGGAATAGAGTCGCTTATTACGGGAGAGTACGGCGATCTTCATGTTGGGTCCTCTTGGATCATAACGATGACTTGCTGCGGCTCCTTCCCGGGCGGGGCTTCTTGCCAATTCGATAAGAGGTACCTGAATCCACCAAAAACCGGTTCTTCAGTGCAGTTCTGCCCAACAACATCCTGAAGTTCATGGTATCACGGTCGGTGAGGGTAATCTCCGCCCGCCACTTAATGCTACCGATCAACAACTCAGTCTCAATCACATACCGGTCCTCGCGGTGGCCGCCCGAGTCGGTCACGATTCTCCGGTCCTTCACCTCGGCCCGGCACTCCACGGCGATCGCCTTGTTCCGTTGCACCGGATGAATGCCAAACTTCACCCAATCCCGCCCATCGCTTCGGTACGGTTCAACATAAAAGGCGTGCAGTGCCGAGGTGCGCGCCCCTGTGTCAATCTTGGCTTTGATCCGATCTATGCCAAGCCCCGGCAAGCTGAGCCACTCACGCCAACCCAAGATGACCAAGGCGGGCTGTTCTTCAATCATGACGATTCCCTGCTGCTGCAACGGTGGCATGGGGCCGCGGATAATAGAGGAGGTGAATCATCATGGCAACCCGAACCCCATCCGGCCAGGCACCACAAAACGCCGGCGCGATGAATAATGCCCTTAACATATCATCCCAGGCCAACAGGTACGCCAATTATTGCGCCCCGGTGAGCAGTCCATCCCCACCGCAACAGCGTGAGAATCTACGAATAAACGCTATGCTTGTCGGTGGACATCCGTGCCGCTGAAGGCTCGAACCTGTAGAATCAGCGATACCCACCGGCAGGGTGGCCAATTTCACCCCGAGGTCTTGCACGCAGATGAGTAGTTACCAACGGCTTTGTACAGGGGTTCTCCTGATCATTCTGGCGACGGTCCTACCGGTCGAGAATCTACCGGCCCAGATACCGGAAACAAATGCATCCGGTTCCGACACAATCTCCAACCGGGAGCGTTTTCTGGAGTCCGAAGCGGCGACGATTGCCAACGAATCCTCGGAGCTGGAGACCGCCCGTCGGCAATTTGCGGAGCGCTCTGCGGGGATCGGCTCCCGGACTATCCAACCGTTAGAAATTGAACAAGCCGAACTCGCGGTCGAGACGCGTAGGGTTGCCCAGCAAACTATCGAATTGAGCAGTAAATCCGCCCTCCAAACCAAAGCCGAACTGTCTGGCGATGTCCAGCAACTGGAAGAACAATTCCAAACCCTTGCCGCGGTTCCCCGTGAATCCCAGGATGTTGCCCTCATCGCCCGTGCCAGATCCCAACTGACGGAAAAGCAAACGCTGCTGAAGCTTGAGCAACGCCATATCGACCAACTGGAAAAGCGCAAGCAGTTGGCAAAAGACCGCACACAACTGGCCGAGCAATGGTTGAGTACATTGAAGGAGGCCTTTCGTAGTCAACAGGAAACCGCCCAACAAACCAATCTGGACGAACTCAGCAAACAGGTTGTTAAGGAGCAGGAAGAGTGGCAAGCCAAGGCGGCTGAGTATCGCCAACAGGTCGATCAACTGAAAGATAAGCCGGAAAGCGCGCAACTCCTCGACCTCGCCGAGACCCGGTTATCGGAGGCCGAGGAGTCAGTCTTTCTCTCCGGCTTCAAGTTGAAGATAGCCCAGTCGCAGGCCCGCTTCGACAAAATTGTCGCCAGAACCAAGGAAACCTCCACCGATCTGCGTACATTAAAGTCATCGGCCGACGAACTCGATGATCTGAAACGTCAACTCGATTCCCTGAGAGGGCTCATCACCAGCAAATCCGGGTTGCTCGAACAACGCCGGGAGGTGATCACCAAGCGGCACGGTTTGGAGACCGACAACCGTAAGGAGTATCAGCAGTTATTGTCCTCGTACGAGGCCCTGATCGAGCGGTTCAAAAAACAATCGACCGAACTATCCCAACTCAGATCCGAGCTTGCCGATCACGCCAAGCAGATCGAGTCCCAATACTTGGAGCGTAAAAAACGGGGTTTGACGGAACGCCACCGGCTTCCCAACACACTGGAGCAATGGGAATTGTTATTGAGTGAGCTGCAACGGCTTCCCGATAAAGTTATCCAAATCATCCGGAATATTCTCATTTCGCTGATTGCGGCCGCCTCCCAGATTGATCTGGCGGAGTGGTCCCTGCTGCTCACCATGTGCCTAGCCTGGAGCCTGGGTTGCCTGGCACTGGGTTGGCTGAAGCGCCCGTTACTTACTGTCCAACATCACGGTTTCAGCCGGCGGGCCTTGATTGTCAGCACCAGCCTGTTGCGCGGCATCCGCTTCAGTCTACTGATCGGAGGCGTGTTGTTCATCGCAGGCTGGGTGCTCGATATCGTTCCTCCCGGCCTTGCCATCATCGGTATACTCTTCGGCATCTGGATCGGGACCCGCCTGACGATTGGTCTGAGCCACTGGATACTCAACTCGCCGATCGGCATGGATGAACGGCAGCCCGGGCTGCACCGCCTGGTAGTGATACTCGCTGTCATTATCTCGCTGTTCACCCTGGGCCTGGCATTGGGTTATCTGGATTTCCTTTCCCAGCCGCTGAAGGATCTGTTCAACCGCAGCTTCATGCTGTTGTTGTTGCCTCCGGCCTATCTGGCCTTGCGTATCCGTAATCTCTGGTACGGACTCTTGGTAGAACGCAAGGGGAGTTCCCATTGGATACGGCTGGTTGGCCTGGTTGGCCTCGTCATCCCACTCGCCATTTTTGCCGCGGCACTGTTGGGACTGTTCGGCTACATCAACCTTGCCTGGACCGTTGGTAGGTACTTGGCGATCGCCTTCACCATCGTCATTTCCTGGATGATCGCTCGTGGCGTTGTCATGGATTTGGCTAAGCTGGTGGAAGCCGCCGTGGGGCGCAGGTCGGAACGCTCGGGATTTTGGATAAAAAGCATGATCGAGCCCCTCCAATACCTGGCGCGCTTGGCGCTTTTCCTGGCCGCGATCTGGATTCTCTATCGGGTATTTGTCGAGGATCCCGCGACCGGACTGGACCTCAAGGCGTGGCTCGGATTCACCCTGTTCAGTTTCGGCGGTACCTCCATAAGTATCCTGAACCTGTTCGGTTCGCTGCTATTGCTATTGCTAGTATTCTATATTGGCCGTTGGGCTCGGGAGGTCACCTACGGCTGGATTTACGCCAACATCAGGGACATCGGCATACGTAACAGCCTATCGGTGTTCACCCAATACGCCGTGGTGGTAATTGGCCTACTGGTTGCGCTCAACATTCTCGGCATCAACCTGACCAGTCTAGCGGTATTCGCCGGAGCCCTCGGTGTAGGTATCGGTTTTGGACTGCAGAATATTGCCAACAACTTTATCAGTGGCCTCATCCTGCTTGCGGAGCGCCCTGTGCGTGCCAGGGACTGGGTTACCATCGGTGATAAAGAGGGCACGGTAGCCGAGATCGGAATGCGCTCGGTCACCGTTACGACCTGGGATAATCAGGATGTAATCATCCCCAACTCTGAGCTCATCAGCAACTCGTTCATCAACTGGACACGCACCGATAGCGAGGTGCGCACAGTGCTACTGATCGGCGTCAGTTACCATGCGGATCCACACCAGGCCGCGCAAGTCATCCTCGATGCGGTAACCATGCAGCCGGAAGTTTCTCTCACTCCCAGGGGGCCACAGGTCTTTCTGATCGATTTCGCGGCCTCCTCGGTAAACTTCAGAATCCAATACTTCACCGACGTTCAGCGCTTCAGCCGCCTGGATGTGCAATCCAAAGTACTATTTGCGATTTGGGATGCACTCAAAGAAGCTGATATCGGTATCCCCTTCCCGCAGCAAGATGTGTACATTAAGGAATTACCACCCCGGTTGGATCCGAAACCGGGCTAGCTCCACGCAACAGGTGTCCTTTAACAATTTGGTTGTTTCGCGGCCACCTGGGCGATGACGTTCAGTCCATAACCGGGGTCTGCGATGTTGCGGTCGGTACTGCTGCAGACCGGCAGGCGATAACCAATGATTCGAATTCCCCGGCGGGCAGGGGATGGCTGAAATAGTAACCCTGAAACAGCCGGCAATGGCTGGACACCAACCGCTCCAGCTGGTCGCGGGTCTCAACACCCTCGGCAACCGCATCGATATGAAGATGGTTGGAAATGGCCAGCATGGTATCCACCAGGGCTTGATCGTTCTTGTCAGTCATAATGTCGAGCACGAACGAGCGATCGATCTTCATCGCGGAAACCGGCATTCGTTTCAAATAGCTCAACGAAGAATAGCCGGTACCAAAATCATCGAGCGAGAATGTGATCCCAGCTTCCGTCAATGTGTTCATCTTGGCAATCGTCTCATCCATGTCGTGGATCACGATCTGCTCGGTCACCTCCAGATCGACGCATTCCGACGACAGTCCGGTTTCCCGCAGCAAGCCAATTACCTGGGGGACGAAGTTGTCGTCCCGAAACTGGCGTGGGCTGATATTGATACTCAGCCGCTCGGTGGAATGCCACAGTCCCCGCCTGATCCACTCACACAACTGGGAAAATGCTTCCCGCATAACCCAACACCCAACCTCAATAATCATGCCCGAAGATTCCAGCACATCTAAAAAGTCGATTGGAAACGTCAAACGCCGCGCTGGGTGATTCCACCGAATCAAGGCTTCCGCACCGGCTAGCCGCTTGGTCTTCCCCACACGAAACTTGGGTTGATAGTGCAATACAAACTGCTGGTGGCGGATGGCTTGGCGTAGCTCACTCTCAATGGCGAGAAAGCGCCCAAAATGGGCATCCATGCCCTCGTTGAACACCTGAAACCTATCCTTGCCCTTCGCCTTGGCATCGTACATCGCGGCATCGGCCACCCGGAATAACTCGTTGGGATCATGAAAGTCATCGAGAAACATCGCGATACCAATGCTGGCCGTCAGCTGTATCGACAGCTTGCCGATCTTTGTACGCAGACTAATCTTGCGCCGCAATTTACCCGATATCTCCTCCGCCTGGCGAGCCGCCGCTATCGGATCGTCGCTCAAGCCGGAGAGGATGATCACGAACTCATCCCCCCCCAATCGGGCAACGGTATCCTCCCCCCGGACCACGGTGGTTAGACGCCGCGCGATATCCTGAAGCACCTTGTCACCCACCGGATGCCCCAAGGAATCGTTAATGTTTTTAAAATTATCCAGGTCGATGAATAACAGCGCACCATGCCGCTTATGTCTGACCGCTCGGTTCATCTCCATTTCCAGGCGGCGAATCAATTCGTTTCGATTTGGCAACCCAGTCAACGAATCGTAAAACGCGAGATACTCAATCTTCTCTTCCGCCTCCTTGACCGACTGGATATCGCGGATGATGGTAGAGAAAAACTCCACGTTGCCCTGAGGGTCGTTGTGGGAAATGATTACCTGGGAAGAGGCGATGGTTGTGTTGTTGCGCAATACCAGGTTGGTCTCTGTACGCCAAACACCCTCTTTGATTGCACACGGAATCCCCAGGTTCTTGGTAACCAAACCCTCATCGGGAGAATGAAAATCGTATAACGTCAATTGAGAGATATCTTCGTCGGGGCCGATTCCCAGCAGCGCCCTGCCGGCTTTGTTCATGTAGGTAAAATGGCCCCGTACATCGGTTGTGGCGATAAGGTCCGGCGCCGCCTCGAGGATCGTAATCAACCGCGCTTGCTCTGCGATCGCCTTCTCCCGACCTTGAATGAGCCGCCACTCGCGGGATACTCGCTCCACCACCGCTGGAATCTCCCGCAAGGTAGGTTCACTTTTCACGATGTAGTCCGAAGCGCCGGCCTTCATGATCTCGACCGCGATATCCTGATCTCCATAGCTGGTCATGATCACCACCGGGCAATCCTTCCCACGCCCGCACCTGGCCAATAACTCGGTGCCCTCTCCATCAGGGAGCTTCAGATCGGCAACAATGATATCAGGCTGAAACACCGCCAGGATGCGGCAGGCATCGCGCAAGTTTTCCGCCACAGTCAGGCGAACCAAGGTATCCTGCTGGAAGGCCCGCCTGATCAACGCGACATGGGCCGGTTCATCCTCCACCAGCATAACTTCCAGTTCATCCGCGGAGCGGCTCGCTCGGCTGCCCACCAAACCGGTCTCCCGGGTAGGATCATATGTCTCGCGCTTCAATTCGGTACCGGTTTCAAGGGTTATGGTTCCACATCATCCAATAGCTACCCAAATCATCTATCAGCGTCGCAAACTTATCAAAATCGATCGGCTTTACCACATAGCTGTTAGCGCGGTAGGCATAGGCTCTGGCCACATCCTGCTCCGTCGCGGACGTTGTGAGCACAATAGTCGGTATGCGCTTAATACCGGGCGAAGTCTTGATGATACGCAACACCTCTAGGCCATCGACCTTGGGTAGCCGCAAGTCGAGGAGAATACAATGAGGCAAGGGAAATCTTTCCCGATCAGCATACTCACCGACACCCAACAGATAGTCAATGGCCTGCTGACCATCGACCAAGTGCTGAACCCGATGGGCGGCACGGTGCTGTTTGAAGCACCGCTTGATCAACTCCGCATGAGCAAGATTATCCTCCACCAGCAGGATATCGAGGGGTCGCTGGGAGCTGCCGTTCATTCGGGTAATCCTGACGGACCTCTGGGCAGAGAAAAGCATATTCGGGTACCTTGGTTGCCCTGGTCGTGCTCGATCCAAACTTTTCCATTTTGAACCTCGATGATCCGCTTTACCAGTGCCAGCCCGATACCTGTCCCTTCGATTCTGGGATCCAATCTCTCGAATAGCTCAAATACTCGATCATGGTAGCGGGGGTCAATGCCGATACCGCGATCGGCAACGCAGCATACCACCTCGTTGTTTTGTTCCAATGCCGAGATACGTATCTGAGGCGCGCTGCCAGCCGAGGTAAACTTTAATGCGTTATCCAGGAGATTTTGCATAACTTCCACCAATTGGTTACGGTCGCCGAGAACCGCCGGCAAGTTTTCATCGATAATTATCTCAGCATCGGAATTCTCGATTGCACCCCGTAATAGATCGACTGCCTGCGATACGACTGCGTTTAGTGAAAGCACCTCGGGGAGATTGTTGCCCCGCCCCACACGGGACAGTTCGAGCAACTCGTCCAGCAACCGTCCCATCTGATGGGCTGCCTCCGTGATGTATGCGACGTCCTCGGCCACACGTTCTCTATCGCCGGCTTCGAGGTCCGCTTTCAACATCCCCAGGAAACCATTTACCGTTACCAAAGGGCTCTTCAGATCATGGGATACGGTATAGGTGAACCGCTCCAGCTCCGCATTCTTGGCTTCCAGTTCCTCAATCAATTTATCCCTCGTCATCGCCTCACTTTGTAACTGCCGGTGAGAATACCGCAACTCGTCCTCTGTGGCCTTGCGCCGGGTGATATCCAACGTGGTGCCGAACAGATGAACGGGCTGCTGATGGCCGGCGTAATGGAATTCCGCGCGTTCCTCTACTACCTTGACTGCTCCGCCGGGAAGCAGCACACGATGCTCTGCCTGGTAACCTTGCTTCTCCTGTCCTCGGGTGATACGACGGATCTCGTGAACCATCCGTTTCCGATCCACCGGATGAACCGCGCGTAGAAAATTCCTCAAATTGGCTGTCACCAAACCCGGTTCATAACCCAGCAAGCGATACTGCTGGTCGGACCACAGGACTTGGCCGCTGATCAGGTCGACTTCCCAGTTCCCGATTCCGGCGGTCTCCTGAGCTCGATTCAAGCGTCGCTCACTGTCTTCGAGTAGGCGTAGTTGATGCTGAATCTGTTCAACCATAGTCAGAATGGTACCGGCCAGCAGGCCAATTTCGTCCCGTCTTTTCAGGGGCAATTGGTAGTCTTCGGGTCGACCGGGGAAAACCTTGATTGCGCTTACCAGCTGCAACAATGGCTTGCTAAGGGCCTGAGAAAGACCGAACGAAACCAGTATCGCAAGCAAACTTGCACCCAGAACGATCTGCACCACGTGAGTTCTCAAAACTAGGGTTTCACGATAGACCTCCGGCAGCGGCGCGGCCAAGCCAAGCAGGGCAAACCGTTCTTTCGCGAAATCACCAAACGGAAGCCTGACAAAAGCGGCAACCAACTGTTGATCCGCCGTGGAGCCCTCCGTGGTCAACACCAACTCGTGCTGATGATTGGCTATCAGATGACCGGTCTGGGGGATATCGTCTTGAACGAGGTAGCGTCTTCCCAAGTCAAATCCAAACTGTTTGCCTACGTCGGGATGGATCAGGTAATCACCCTGCTCATTGGTGAGATAAAGCTGCAGCCCGGGCGGTAGGTCTATTCCCATCGAGCGCATCAATCCATCCAGCTCAACGTTGATGACAACCACCGCCAACGCCACGCCATCATCCCCATGGAGCGGGGTTGCGATCCTTACCGCCGGCCGGTTGTGCCCGACGTGCCGGCCCAACTCCCGATTGACTTCAATCTCCGAGACATAAACCGATTCCGAAGGCAATCGCAGTGTCCTAAATACGTAAGGAAAGTGGGCCTTCTCTTGCAGCAACCCGGGACCCGCCTGTGACAGCCCTGTTTGATTCCGGTCTACCCGGACCAGCTCCAGGCCGTGTTCGGCCGCTCCGATCAGGCGGATTTGGAAGTATTCCTTATGCTGTTTCAGCATGGCGATGAACAGCTCCGCCACCCGCCGTTTCTGCGCGGAAGAAACCCGTTGAGCGCGCTCCAACGAACTGACAACGGCCAACACGTCGGGTGTCCCGGCAAGCAGTCTGACATCCTTGGCGCTCTCTTCGAGGACGCCGGTAAATCGCTTCGTTAGGACCCGGGTGGCGGTGAGTAGCTTGTTTTCCTCCCCGCGCACGACAATTGTCCGCGTTTCGCGATAGGCATAATAACCCGTCACACCGGCCGACAAGATCGCCAAAACGGACAACCAAAAGCCTAGCTTGGGGGCAATATTGAGCCGCATCTCCGTAACTCAAAACTCGTGCATCAGGTCACCGGAACGGATGCGGCTCCAGAGCTCCGTCCGCTTGGCGAAATCCTCCAGGGGCTGCAGCCAAATTATCTTGTCTGCCTGTTCCAGACCGGGCGCCGCCGAGAGCGTGTTGGCCCAACCA
>JAGRGP010000161.1 GCA_020445415.1 Gammaproteobacteria bacterium
GATCAAGGTCGGTATGATTACTGATTCTGGGTAATACGGGAACTACCACACGCAGGATGCGAGCAGTGCTGGGGGTGCGCTGATCCAAGATCAAGCTGTCTTCAGACTCCAGATGCAGCCCATTGAGATAGGGAACTACGCCGAACACCGGTTTGCCGCAGTAGCTTTCGAGCCAGTCAACACCCGGTTGCAAAAGGGTGATATCTCCCCGGAAACGGTTGATGACAAATCCCTTGATCCTTTCCTGCTCGGTTTCCGAAAGCAGTGCCAACGTGCCTGCCAGGTGGGCAAATACCCCGCCCCGGTCGATGTCGGCAATGAGCAGTACCGGACAATCCACCGCCTCGGCAAAGCCCATGTTGGCAATATCCTTGTCTCGCAGGTTTATCTCTGCCGGACTGCCCGCTCCCTCCACCAGGATGAAATCATACTGATTTGCCAGCCGCCGGTGGGAGGTTAGCACTGCCTCCATGGCCTTGGGTTTGTAATGATGGTAATCCCACGCCTCTAGATTGTCCCGTACTGGCTGGCCGTGAACGATGATTTGACAGCCAATGTCAGTGTTCGGTTTTAACAGGACCGGGTTCATGTCCGTGTGTGGCTCCAGTCCTGCCGCCTGGGCCTGTACGGCTTGCGCCCTGCCAATTTCCCCGCCTTCAGGGGTAACCGCGCTGTTCAGCGCCATGTTCTGGGGCTTGAAAGGGACCACGTTAAGTCCCCGGCGGTGGAATATCCGGCACAGAGCGGCCACCAGTACGCTCTTTCCCGCATCCGATGTGGTTCCCTGGATCATCAGTGTCCTTGCTGTCACTGGCCTTCTCCGGGCTTGTCACGTACCCAGGTGAGTGAGAAGGCCGTGTCGATGGCACCCACTCCCTCGCGCATCTTGACCCCGAAGGCGCGTTTCAGGTTATCGTCGCCGATAACTCCCTCGGGTGGTCCCACCGCTAGGGTCTCTCCGTCTAAAAGCAGTTGCAGCCGGTTGCAGTAGTGTGATGCTAGGCGCAGGTCATGGAGGATGACAACGACCGACCCTCCATGGTTGCAGTGTTGCCTTAGCAGGTCCATTACTTCCAGCTGATGGGCCAGGTCAAGAGCCGCTACCGGCTCGTCGGCGAGTAGGTACTGGGGTTCTCCCGCCAATGCCCGTGCCAGTAGCACGCGCGCCTTCTCACCTCCGGAAAGCGTGGGAAATTGCCGCTCGGTCA
The DNA here is from genome assembly GCA_020445415.1 of Gammaproteobacteria bacterium. Classification (GTDB taxonomy): domain Bacteria; phylum Pseudomonadota; class Gammaproteobacteria; order Chromatiales; family Chromatiaceae; genus HKST-UBA178. The sequence goes on from JAGRGP010000161.1 coordinate 1,209, forward strand.
GGTGGTGCAAATCGGTTTGTGCGATGACTCTCCTGATCACGGCAGTGTCACGTTCCCCCGGGAGTTGCCAGTTTCCCAGATGAGGAAGCCGTCCCAACGCGACAATGCGTTCCACGCTCACCGGCCAGTGAGCGGTACCGGCTTGGGTCAGATAGGCAATTCGCCGGGAGCGCGCCTGAGCCGGAAGGGACTGCAATGGCCTCCCATCTATCCTGACCCAGCCCTGCGAGGGGGATAAGATCCCGGCCAGTATTCTCAGCAGACAGGTTTTGCCCGCACCGTTGGGCCCGATCAGACCCAGCATCTCTCCGGGTCGCAGGTCCAGGGAAACGCCCCGCAATACCCGGTTGCTCCCAAGGGTAAGTGACAGATCCCGAGCTTCGATGGAACTCATGTCTGCCAGCGCCGGGTCTTGAGGATCAGATACAGGAAAAAGGGTGCTCCAACCAGGGAGGTGAGCACACCCACCTTTATCTCTATCCCGGGTGGGAAGAGCCGTACGGCGATATCGGCCAGCAACAGCAGAAGCGCACCCCCCAAGGCACTGACTGGAAGTAAGCGGCCCGGTTGAAAGCCCACCAGAGGACGCAACAAATGAGGGATCACCAAGCCAATGAAGCTGATGGTTCCGGTGACCGAAACCGCGGAGCCCACCGCCAGTGCGATAGCAATGAAGATGCGCCATCGCAGACGGGGCAGATTGACCCCGAGGGTATAGGCGGTTTCTTCTCCGAGCGTCAGGGCGTCCAGGGACCGGCCACTACCTACCAGTAATAACCAGCCAATCAGGGTGCCCGGTAGCAGCATCCAGAAATCGTCCAGGCTGCGGTTGGCGATGGATCCCAGCATCCACAGCACAATATCCTGAACCGCGTAGGGGCTGGGTGCCAAGTTGAGAATCAGTGACACCATTGCCAGGGCTAACGAATTGATAGCAACGCCGGCCAGTATCAGTGTCGAGGTTCCAGCATCCCTGCCGGCCATCAAGTAAACCATGAGTGTGGCTAACAACGAGCCCAGCATCCCTCCCGCTGGCAGGGCCAGCCAGAACAGCGTGCCAAGCCCGGAGTAGAGCACTGCAACTGAACCCAGTACGGCGCCGCTGGAACTGCCGATGAGCCCTGGTGCGGCCAGCGGATTGCGGAGCAAACCCTGCATGGCGGCTCCGCACAGCCCTAGGGTAGCCCCTGAAAATAGGGCGATCAGAGCCCGCGGCAAACGTACTTCGGTAAGGATAAGGGCAATCACCGAGGCATTACCGTCAGCGGCCTCACGTGCCGCGCGGATCACCGGAATTGGACTCGACCCGACAAACAAGGAGACAAAAAATACCGCGATCAGGGCCAGGGTGAGAAGGCCGGCGAGAAGTCTCGGGTGTATGGGGCGCATGTGGATCAGGACCCCCCGGGATTATGGGCGTTGGCCAGCGACTCCACGGCGTCGATGATCATCGGCCCTCCGCAGATCCAGTACCGGTAGTCGATTTGAACAATCGGCTTACCTCCGGTAATGCGCGCCAGGGCAGGGTGCCGCAGACTGCGTTGGGCCAGCGATTCGCTCCCGGGCGTGTATGCCGAGGTGAATAGCTGATCGGGCCGGCCGTGGAGCAGATGCTCAAGGTCGATTCCGCTATAGCCCACGATGCCCAGTTCCGCGGAGAGATTGCGCCAACCGGCCAGGATCAACGCCTCATGCTGAAGGGTGCCGCTGCCGCTGGTGTAGCCTCGAGGTTGATAAAAAAGCGCCACGGGTTTCTCGCTCTGGGTACGGATCAAATGCCCCAGGCGAGACTCGACTTCGGCAAGACGTCTGTCCATTTCCCGGATCAGTGTCTCGCCTTGATCCTTACGGTCCAGCCATTTGGCCATCAGGCGGATATTGTCCCGAATCCCTTCCAGGTTAGACCTGTGGGGCAGCTTTTCTACACGAAATCCTAATTTGGTCAGTAGGTTGAGGAGGTGAGGGGGAGAGAACGGGCTGGCCAGGATCAGGTCCGGGTTGTAGGTTAGCAGCTGCTCAATTTTGGCATCGTTAACCGGGATGCCGACTGCGGCAGCGGCCATGAACGAGCTGTGGGGTTCCAACGCCAATCGGCTTACCGATGCGATTTGATGCCGCGCGGCCAGCATCAAAAGCAACTGGTCACTGCACAGATTGATCGAGACTACCTTCGAGGGTGCGGCTAGCCCTTGGTTCAACGGCACGATAAGTAGCAGCAGTGCCAATCCATAACTAACCAGGGATCCCCTATCGTGCCGGCTCGGGGCAAATGCCCACGTATCCAGGTAGCTGGTCGCGGCCTTTAACCACTCGAGCCGGCGGTGGCTCATTGGGACTGATAGAATACGGACAGGAATAGCTCGGTGCCCGCTTCATGGTAACCGGCTCTGGTTTGGTAATCTTTGTCAAACAGATTCTTGACCTGCCCGCGGATACCCCAAACCGGCGAAAAATAGTGCTCCAAGCGCAGGTCGACGAGCCCATAACCCGGAATACGGGTCTGATTCTCAGGGTCATTGTAACTGTGGCTGTAGGCTCGCCAAGTGGCGCCTAGGCCGGTGGCGCCGAAGCGGCGGTCAACATCCAGGCGGAAGGTCTGTTTATTGCGGCTTGGCAGCAGCTTGTCCGTATCGCTATCCACCGGATTCAACAACGTTAGTCCTGCCGTCAGGCGCCAACCCGAGAGCACTGTTGAGGCGGAGACCTCGAGACCGTCAATCCGTGCCGAGGCGATATTTTGGGGTTGCCAGACCCAGGGCGCTATTTCCGTCCACTGGATCAGGTCATCGATATCGGTACGGTACAGGCGCAGACTCCAGGTCCCCCATTCAGGTGTGCCCTCCAGCGCCAGCTCATAACTTCGGGAGGTTTCGGGATCTAAATCGGGATTGCCATTCGATCCGAAGGGGTCTTCGTAGTAGAGATCATTAAAGGTCGGGGCCTTGAACGCCGTGCCGTAGCTGGCAATCAGCCGCAACGAGTCGAGAACCGCGTATCCCCAGGCGAGGCTTCCGGTAGTGTGGCTGCCAAACGACTCGTTGTCGTCGTAACGCAGGCCAATACTCAGATTGTTGTTTCCGAAATCACCCAAATACTGGGCAAACACCCCGGTATTGTCTCGGCTGGTGCGGCTGTAGCTGCTGGTGCCACCCACCTTGTCGCGGAGGAAGTCGATGCCTGCGGTAAGCAGCCCATTATCGCCAATGGAAAAATCATTCTGCCAGCTGGCCTGGGGCCGGCGGGTTTCGAAGATCGAATCTGATCTGCCGTCCACATAGTTTTCGCTGCGGTCGCGGCTTTCCCCCGCATTCACCGACAGGTCCCACCAGGGGGTTAGGGCATAGCTTAGCTTTCCAACATAGCTCTGTTGCAGGAAATCAGCGTCGTAGTCGCTGTCTGCCAAGAATCCGTCGTACTCGGTATTGCCGGCGCTTCTGACCCCGCTTAACTGGAACGTCAGGCCATTTTCGAAATGGTGTTTGATGTTGCCCGACATTGAAGCCTGACGGTAGCCGTCGTCGTCCGGGTCATTGCCCTGGGTAGAGTCGAAGCCGTTGGATTTCAGCCCTGCTACCCGTAAGCTGTAGTTGGTGCTGCCATTGCCACCGCTAATACCCAAGTTTCCATCGCTAGTGTCATGAGTGCCATAGCCAATCTCGCCGTCCAACCGGAAGCCCTTGGCGGCACTCCCGTCGCGGGTGAAGATCTGGATTACTCCACCGATGGCATCCGATCCGTATATGTGAGATTGGGGGCCGCGTACAATTTCTATGCGCTCAATCTGGGTTACGGGAAGATGCTCCCACGCGGTAGCTCCCAGGCTAGCCGATCCAACGCGAATACCGTCAATCAACACCAGCAGTTGATTGGAATTGACGCCGCGCAGAAATAGGCTGGTGGTCTTGCCGATGCCGCCGTTACTGGAGAAGGTGATTCCCGGCAGCCCGCTTAACACCTGGGGAAGGGTCAAGGCCTGCTGTCTATCGATATCCTTGCGGGTAATGACCGTAACGGAGGCAAGGGTCTCGTCTGCGGTTCTGGCGGTTCGCGTGGCGGTAACATTGATAGTTTCCAGCCGCTCCACCGCCTGGGCAGAGGGTAGGGTTAGGAGACTGGCCGATACGCCAAGCAGCAGTGTCCGGAGGTGGCTTAAGGGTATGAGATAGTAATGATTTTTAACAGGCATTTTCGTTCGCATGAGCTGTGCTGCCAGAGGGCAGATCTGGATGTGCCGGCGGGTTATTCACCGGGTACATCACGCCAGTGCGAGCCCTCGCCCAAGGATTGGCGGGCGGGAGGTTTGCCCCTGCAGGCAGCGCTTGTGTGAGGGACCGATCAGCAGGAAACTCGGCACGGCCGCAAACAAGCACCCTTCGGGTAGAAACCGGTGGCTCGCTCGTATGCGTCAGCTAACGGAGGACCGCTCTGTCAAATACCCCGTATGGCAGAATCGCGACGCTGGAAAGGCAGGTCTCCTGACTTGCGGATCTGGGCCTCTCGCCGCCTTCCCGATGCAGGCGCATCAGTGGCACAATGGTTAGAGACTTCTCGCTTACAGTTGCGGGGACAGTCAGGGACTCGCGATGCCTTGCCTCACCCTGTTCCCTATTAGCCCGCTTCCGGGCACCTTTCCTGGGCACCATTCTAAATTGTTGAAAACGGTTTGCAAATCACTTATTGCCGGTAAAATAGTAATTTTAGTCAGGTAATATGGGGCCTAGCCAATGGACGATAACGAAAACGCCGCTCCAACAACCTGTATTGTTTGCGGAATAAACGACGGCGGCGAAGCGGCCAATTCCCAGGATGTCCATTGGTTGAGACGGGATGACTCGCTGCGTTTGGGGGTTTGCAGCGGTTGCGCCGACTGGGTAAACGCCTGGGACAAGGGAACTCGGCAGATGGCAGACTCCAGTTCCCCATCGGTGCTGGATCAGCTAATCCAAAATGCCACGCTACCCTCATTGTCCCATGTGCTTCTGGAGATTTATGATCTGCTCTCTTCCGAGACCGCGGGCGCCGATCAAATAGCTCAATTAATCGGCACCGACACCGGGTTGAGTGCGCGCACCCTGCGTTTGGCCAATTCCGCCTACTATGGGCTTTCCCGAAAGATCACCACCATTCCCGAGGCATTATCCCGTATTGGACCCTTCGATCTCTGGTGGTTATTGTTGACCACGGAAGTGAAAAGCCTGTTTTATGGTATCGATCGGTCCCTAGCTGATATGAGTGGCTTCTGGCGGCACAGTTTGATGGTTGCCAGCGCCAGCCGTGTATTGGCGGAGCGATACGGCGTGGGTAATCCGGCGGAACTGTTCGTTGCCGGGCTGCTGCACGATGCCGGCAAGCTGCTGCTGCTGCGTTACCTACCGGTGGACTATGGCGCTGTTCTTCAACAACAGGCTACGGGAAAAATTCCGTTGCATCAGGTGGAGCGGGAATCGCTGGGGTTTGACCATGCGGAGGCGGGGGGGCGTTTGCTCGACCGCTGGCAGTTGCCGACCGCACTAATCGAACCGGTTGCCGGACATCACCGTGACTACCTGGCGTTGACACCCACCAGCCTTGTCGCTGTCGCCAACGAGCTGGCGCATTGGATGGAATCAGCCGATATGGCAATCACCCTACCGGAAATCGCGGATGAACAAACCGCTGCCGCCACCGAACGGCTGTTTCGGCGTTTGGCGGACCTGGTGCTTTGAGTCAAGGGCACCCGGCCCGGGCCCGCAGTTCCGTTCCGCATTGTCGGCAAAGATAGCGCTGGCCGGCAATGATTCGATTCCTCAGAATCGCCGTGATCCGGTGCTCCCGGCAGTCGCAATGATAGGCGTGCCGGCTCATATGCCGCTTTGGGGTAGTGCTGAGATCATAGTCATGACAGCGCCTCGGCTCGGCTCCAAATAAGTTCATTATCGACCGCCATTCCGGACCATGTGGCCGGACTCTGCCACGACAACGGCATGCGACCACCACATGTGCTACCTCGTGGGGCACCGTTTGCTTGATAAAGGCATCACCATTCTCGGCCAGCAGCACCGGGTGGTATCGAATCGACAGAATGCCAGTTTTTTCGCTCCGGACCATTCCGGCGCTACACCCCCGCAGGTCGAAGCGAATCGCTACCTGGGGTAGCGGGAACCCCAGGGATCGACTGGCCAGTTCCAGCAACTCAACGGTGCGTTGGATTGCATGGGACTGCAGTTGGTTGCGTATTTTCAATGCCGGCGGTCCCTTGTCGGGAGTAGGGTGTTTGCCTGGGAAATTACGGAGGAGGGCGCAGCGTGGATCGCGGCACCAAGATTTATGCTGGTGTGCTGTTGGTGATAGCGGTATTGCTGGGATTCTGGACGCTGTACGAAGATCCCAAAGTCAAGGCGCTGAATGCCCTTTTGGCTCGAGACGAGCCGGTACAGTCTTATCCTTTCCGATTTCGGGTGCTGTATCTGGAGGGTAACACCGCAGTCATGGCTACACCCCGTTCCTCGGCGGTGCCCGTGGTACGAGTGCTGGGGATCCTGGAGCCGAGCGTGGCCGGGAGGCAAGAGACCAGTCCCGCCTTCATGGCGGCCCAGCAGCGACTGGCGGAGATTCAGACCCGGGCCCGGGATAGGGTGGTGGCCGATCCGGAAATCAGCGGGGTACGATGGGAATTGGACCGAGACTGGCTGTTGCAACATGGGATTCAGCCTGACTAGGGAAGAGATCACCGGCCAACCCGACTGAAATCTGTTCCAGGATTCAGTCCAAAGGCCTGTTGCAGATCCAGATCTCGAATCAGTTGGTCGACCGCAGGCTGGCCGTGAGTCCGTTGAAGCTCTCCTAGAATCAACCGCACGGCATGGCGGTTATAGCCACTACCAAATTGAATTTGCTGCCGAATCAGCTCAACTGCTCGTTCCGGGGTCATTGAGTAGCACCCCCGCCGCGTTCAAGTTTCGCTATTGTTGCCACTACCCGATTCCAGGCGCGGGCTAGGTTGTCCCGGTTATAACCCCCGCCCCCCAAGGCCAGTAGCCCCTTGGCGTCCCATTCTCCCAGGCACGTAAACAGCCGTTCCGCGGCATAGCCGTGGGCCGAGTCACTCAGAGCAAGATGGGTGAGAGGGTCGCCGGCGAGGCTATCCGCACCGCATTGAAGAATGATGAATTCCGGCCGGAATTTCTCCAGAAACGATTCCACCTTTGGCCACAGTTGCAAGAACAGCTCATTGGTTGCCCCCGGTGGCAGTGGAAGATTCAGCTTGTGTCCGGCGGCTTTGCCCTTGCCGGTCTCGTCAATTCTGCCGGTGCCCGGATACAGATACCTGCCGTCTTCATGGAAATCAGCAAAGATTAAATCGGGGTCGGATTCGAACTCGTAGAACACGCCGTCCCCATGATGGGCGTCGATATCGACATAGGCCACCCGGCTCACCCCATGTCGTGCGCGCAGCGCCTCGATGGCAATGCCACAGTCGTTGAAAACACAAAACCCGGCCGAGTGGCCACGGTGTGCATGATGCAGTCCGGCGATCGGCACAAACACACTGCGAGTGGTGCCGTTCATGATCTGCTTCACCCCATCCAACACGCTTCCAACCACCGTAAGCGCCGCTTCGTAGACTCCCGGGAAGACGGGGGTGTCGGCGTCGAGCATGCCAAAACCCTCTTGGGACAACCGGGCGACGCGCTCTACATAGTATTGATCGTGAAACAGCAGCAGATCCTCGCGGGTAGCGGAAACCGGTTGGTGAATGGTGGTTACGGAATCTAGACCACTGGCCTTGAACTCCTGCCAGAAGGCAAAGAACCGGTCGGGACCGAAAGGGTGTCCATGGCCGAAGCCGTACTCCGCGAGTGCCTCGCCGGCATATACCAACATAGTTAAAGTATCCGATGTTTGAGTCTGACGGTTACTCTAAGAGATATGGAGGCGGCTATCCAGCCCGACTCTCCAAAAAGGGATCTTGGGCGGCGGGCGGTTTCGTGCTACAAAGACAGCAGTAAAGCCCGTTAAAGCATGGTATCCAGAGGGTAACAACAACATGAATGCCGCAGTAAACCGAATCGCTGTCAAAGACGTGATGAAGACGGAGTTTGCGATCATTGATGCGACCGCCACTGTTCACGAGGCGCTACTGTTGATGAAGTCCCATCGTACCTCGGTACTCGCGGTGGACAGGCACAACGAGGACGACGAATACGGATTGCTGCTGGTTTCGGAGATCGCTGACAAGGTGTTGGCCAAGGATCGCTCCAGCGATCGGGTTAACGTTTACGAGGTGATGATCAAACCGGCGATCTATGTCGATCCGGACATGGATATCCGTTATTGTTCCCGACTCTTCGCACGGTTTGGACTGGTTCGAGCCTTGGTTGTCAAGGACCGGAAGTTACTGGGTACCATCAGCCCTAACTCGTTGGTTTTGGACGGGATGTTCAGCATGGAGGAACAGGCCCGCATAACCTCGGAATGACACGGATCCGATTTCGTATCTCTCTCTCAAGTGAAGCTTTTCTGAATTACTACCAGGGTGTTGCCCGCGCCGTGATAGTGAGCGCGGAAGATGGGCGCAAGGTCCAACTTCCGGCCGCCCGACTGCGCCCATTTTTGCTTAGGGACGGAATTCACGGCAGATTTGAGATACTGTTGAGCCCGGAGAATCGGCTCGTGGACATTCGCAGGATTTCGGAATGAATTTTCGTTGATGGGCATTGCAAGGAACTGGCTATCTGGCGATCACGCCAAGGGCCTGGTGCTGGCGGTCGGCGGGATCCTGATACTTTCTCCGGATAGTCTGCTGGTTAGGCTGATAACGGCCGATCAGTATTCGCTGCTGTTCTGGCGAGGCTTGATGACGTTCTGTACGTTGTCCCTGTACCTGCTACTCACTCATCGCGGGCAGGCGTGGACCCAGGTTGCCAGGATTGGTTATCTGGGGTGGGCGGTAGCCTTGTTGTTTGCCCTCAACACGTCATTGTTCGTTTTTTCCATCCGCCACACTTCGGTGGCCAACACGCTGCTGATACTGAGTTTGGCGCCACTGATCACCGCCCTGTTCTCCAGCCTGTTTCTCGGTGAACACGCCCCCCGCCGTACCTGGGTGGCAATGTCCATTGGGTTGGCCTGCATCGTATCTATCTTTGCGGAGAAGGTAGTGACGGGTTTGGTAGGAGATATTGCGGCGGTCGTACTGGCGATGACCATGGCGGCAATACTCACGATTATGCGGCATCAGCGCTCCAATAATGCTATTCCCATCGTGGCAATGAGCGGCCTGTTGTTGGCAGCCTTCATGTACCCGGTGGCGCTACCATTCTCCTTGACCGGGAATGACTGGGTTTTTATGGGGCTATTGGGGCTGGTGGTTATTCCGGTTTCCTTCGCCCTGACTCTCAGTGCCCCCAAATACCTGCCGGCTCCCGAGGTGGGTCTGGTCTTCTTGCTGGAAACGGTTCTTGGGCCATTGCTGGTCTGGTTAGTTCTTGATGAGGAACCCACGGTTGGTACGTTGGTGGCTGGCGGGGTACTGATTGCTACCCTGACAATACACGGTGCCATGGGTATGAGATCCGAAGCGGGGCTGCGTTAGCATTAGGGGAGGGGATTTCGGTTTTAGGCCGTGACCGGTAGCTAATCGGGGATACGGGGCTAGCTGTGGGTTAACTCAACCTTGGATGAATTCTTAGAAACCGTGTATTGGCGCGAGTCGCGCCGCTGCTCCGGCCCACAACCCTGACTCACTCAGGCTGATGGCGGCTACGGCAGCCGGGGAATATACCTACGATGACATGAACCGTCTCATGGCGGTAGACGACACCGGCTTACAGGCGGTGTACGAGTACCACAGTGAGGTCCAGCTCATAGCCGAGGTCGACGACGCGGGCGCTACCGGCAAGGAATACGCTTATCTCGAGGGTCAGCTATTGTCGATGCTGATTCCGGGTCAGTCCAGGAATGTGGACCGGTTTGTACTTACCGGGGGCGACTACGGATCTAACCTTGCGACCGCTGGCGACTTGGGCCAGTAGGAAAGTCTGGGTGCGGCTGCAGTAAAATTATAGGTATTCAAATTGGCTTTGAGCCGATTTTTTGCCCTGTCTCGGTGATCATGTAACTTACTGTTTTATTGGTGGGCGATAGAAGATTTGAACTTCTGACTTCCACCGTGTGAAGGTGGCACTCTCCC
>JAGRGP010000019.1 GCA_020445415.1 Gammaproteobacteria bacterium
AAAAGTTGGCACCCAGCCGGGTATAAAAATGCCGCAAGTCCTGACGTCGGACTTCGGGTTTCAACCGATCAAGAATCTCGTTTAGATAAGAATGCGCGATCTGTTCATACATTTTCGGTTAGTCTTCTTTTCCGGAAAACGGATCGGATAATGCGGTATCCCATTGTTGAAGAAGCGATAAATAGGGCTGTGGGTCGGCGATGGTCGCTCCCCGTTGGCTCACGATCAATGAGGCAAAGGACTGGGCACGATCTAACGTGGAATCCATTGGCCAACCCGACGCCAATCCAAAAATACACACACTGGCAAAGGCATCTCCGGCGCCTACCGTATCCACCACCTGAGTACCGCGCTTCGGGGTAACGGCAACCTCGGCCCCATCCGCCGTCACTGCCATCGCCCCCGCCCCACCCCGGGTCAGGATGACCAGGGAGATTTGGTAGTTGTCCATCACTCTTTGAACCCTGGACTGCACCGACCCATTCGCTCCGGCGAGCGTATCAAGTTCGTTCTCGTTGATTTTCAGCCAGCGCACACCGGGCAGATAGCGTTCCAGTAAGGGCTTGTCCCACCACGGAGGACGTAGATTGATATCCATGAAGACGGGAGCCGGGTACCGCTCCCTAATGTGCGCCAAGGTGGCGGCGGAGTCCGGGCTCCGCAGCGCTAAGGTTCCGTGATAGATAAGGGAGGGAGTCACAGGCGGAATCATATCCCGCTGGATGTAGTCGTAGGCGGCACCGTCCAGAATATCGAATGACGGCTCGCCTGCCTTGAGACTCACACTGACCCTCCCCGTGGGATGGACGGAGTCCAGCTGCAGGCCGGCCGTGCTCAATCCCCAACCATCCATGGCAGCACGAATCTGTCGTCCCAGGGGATCGTCCCCCACCCGGCTGACCAATAGCGGCGAAAGTCCGAATGCCCGCAAATGCCAAGCGACATTAAAAGGCGCACCACCCAAAACCCTGCTGTTATCGTCAAAACAATCGAACAGGACTTCGCCGAAGATCAGGGGATTACCGGTCATAAACATGATTGCTCACTAGCTGAGGTTGTCAGAACGGGCTAAAAAATTGTAGTGATCGATTGCTTCCAGGATTCCTCCCGCGTAACCCTGCTCCGCGAAATAGATCCCATCGATATTCTCCAATTGAGATAGCTCCTCGTGGTGCCTATTAGCAAGCACCACGGCCAGGGTATTACCCCGCATCATACCCTCGTCGGCCCCCGAGCCTCCGGCAACCAGGATATTCTCTAGGGGAATCCCCCAATTGGTGGAAAAATACCGCAGCGCCAAACCCTTTGAGGCCCGCATCGGCAGGATGTCCAGAAACTGGCCAAAGGAGAGGGTAACGTTCACCGCCTGCTCTTCCTTATGCAGCAGTTGTCTGATTTCATCCAGACTGGGGGCGGTCTTGGGATCGATATAATAGCTTATCTTGAAGCGGCTTTGTTCCGACTTGGGTTGCAGCTTCAAACCGGGGAGATTGGTTAGCACCCGCAACACCACCTGGGGTGTCCACTGTTTCTCAATATGGCGGGTCCAAGCGGTGTCCGTGGTGAGTTTTGGCGCATATTGGATTTCCGTACCCCCGCTGGTAATCAGCACATCAGGCTCGGGAATCCCGTGTTTTTTTAGTGCCTTCAGCGCCGAATCCAAGCGGCGCCCCGTGGCAATACCAAAGGCGAGAGACTTGCGATTTTTCCGAATCAGGCGGATCAAATCAGGCAAAGCTTCCGTATTCCCCAACAAGTTCTGGTCCAGATCGGTAAATATGGCGCGATCCCGGTAGAGCATGGAACGGCGGCTTACCGGCGCTCGCACCAACGGCTTCGCGGTTTTCTCGATTAGCGGGCGCACCATTTTCAGATAGCGCCGGGCGTGGGCATCCCAGACGTAGTGTTCGCGCACGCCCTGCAGGCCATTTACCGAGCGCTGTTGCCAGGATTCCCAGTCCAGCAATACCGTCTTGATGGCATTAGCGATAGCACCGCTGTCCAGGGGATTAACGAGCAGACCATTATTACAGTTGCCGATGATGTCGCGCGGCCCCCCGTCTTCGGTGGCAACAATCGGGAGCCCGCTGGCGGCAGCCTCGATCAACGTGAGACCGAAGGGTTCGGTGAGCGCCGGATTGACGAACACGCCCCCCGACAACGTGGCTAACCGATATATCAGCGGCACATCGTCCGCCATGTGGTGTTTGGGGTAGGCAACCTTGCCATACAGGTCAAAACGATCGATGAGTTGCAGAATCTGGGTGAGTACCTCTTGGGCCCCAGAATCCAAATCGTTGATATCATCCCGATTTCCCGCTACCACAACGAGGTTGGCGCGCTCTTTCAGCACCTCGTCTTCGCCATAGGCCGTCACCAGTGCGGCGATATTCTTACGGGCATCGGGGCGGGAAAGGGCGAGGATAATGGGGCGCTCTGGCTCGCGCAAAAATCTTCCGATCTCGGCGGCAATTCGAGATTGCCACTCGAGCCCCTCAGGGGGATGAAACCGAGTCATATCGGTACCGGGCGGTATCACCTCCATCCGCTCGGGTTGATAATAGTCATAGAGTTCGTACTGCTCTTCTATCTCTTGAGAGGTACTGGTGATGATTCGCTCCGCCGAGGCCAACGTCAGCTCTTCGGCCTCAACCCGCTGCCCCATGTTGTAGCGTTCCTCAACCTGAGCGCCGTCCAACCCGGAGGCCAACAATCGGCTACGTTTTACCCGGCCGAGAGAATGGCCGGTATGAACCAGGGGAATACCCAGGATGTGGGATAGCCGGCTACCCACGTAGCCGGCATCCGCGTAATGGCTGTGCAACAGGTCAGGCATCCGGGGCTGGCTCTTGAGGTAGTCGATGGCGTTATCGACAAAGGTATCCAAGTGCTCCCAGAGCACTTCCTTGGGGAGATAGCCGCTACCCGCCTCAATGCGCACGATACAAGCCCCATCGGCAAGTGGTTCCCGAGGGACCGAATAATCGGAGCCCACCGCCGGATCGTCCACCAGCCGGGTAAACAGCTCCACCCGTTCCACGCCGGGTTGCCTGGCCAGGGCATTGGTCAGCTCCACAACGTACTTGGTTTGTCCCCCGGTATCCGCATCTCTCCCGAGTTCGAGATTTCGCCCGCGAATCAAGCCATGGATGCTGATGAGACAGAGATAGAGACTTTCTTGATGCACTGTACTTGCCTTTGCAGTTTCAATAACGATCCACCCGCATGTTTATTGGGGCATGGTTGGCCTGGTTGGCGGTAATGGTAGCTCCCGCCAATCGCGCCGGTGCATCTCCGGGGGAAGATTCGTTCGGGAAAATCCGGGGAAATCGGGATTCTGCCAACCCGGCGGCGCTAACTTCTCTTGCGGTGGTTTGAGTCGGGATACGTAGTCCATCATGGCCGAGATCTCCCGCTGGGAAAAGCGCTGGATCTGTTTGACCATCTTCTCGTCGGCGTTACGCCGCTTACCGATGCGAATCCAATTGAATTGGCGTTTGAGATAGCTATAGTGCTGCCCTTGGAGCATCGGAATGTGCTCCTTATCATCGCCCTCGCCCCGGTCGCCGTGGCACTCGGCACACTCTTTCCGATAGAGTTCCTCACCCAGCGCCAAATCAAATCCAGGACCCACGTCGCTGTCACGGGACATCGGCAGTGCCGAGATATAAGCGGAGACATCGGCCATGCCTTGAACGCCCCCTAAAGCCTGCAACAGCGAAAAGGGCAACATGGTCGGATTATCGCGGTTGCGGGCGCGTATGTCAGCCAGTTGCTTGATCAACACCCCCGGCAACTGACCCGCAATCTGTGGATAATACCCATTGTGGGAGCCCCAGCCCTCTGGGCTATGGCAAACAATACACAGGCTGTAGAGTATCCTGCCGTTGTCAAGATTTGGCTTGAGCGAAATCGCCAACTCCACATCACGCTTGATATCGATCAACTCGGATGCCAGAAGCGTCCAGGGCAACCCCCAAAAAACCAACGCCAGGTAGCGCACGACTCTCAGTATATCCATCTCCACCTCAATCGTTAATCCAGTACCACGGAACCAGATCGTTTATTATTGTCTGCATTGATTTGACCAAAGTGATACTAAGTAATTAAGAGATGTGACGCAAACGCCCACCGCCTAATCCGCGCCGCAGGCTCCACGAACTGCGGAGAGCCCACTGTCTTTCTGGGTAAGCGATCTAGCGCGT
>JAGRGP010000162.1 GCA_020445415.1 Gammaproteobacteria bacterium
ACAAACAGGAATACAAAACTGGTGGATACTCCCAGGGCCACGCCAAACACGCCTTCCGTGGTGAGCCACTGATGGGACATCACCTTCGGGATGCTCTGTCCTTTATGGGCGATCACATCGGGCATGTAGGGCCCGCCAAAGGTGTAGATGAGGAAGATGATGGCAACAATCATCAGGGGTGGCCCGAGGGCACGCCGGGTGGCTTCCAGTAATAGGACGAGCCCACAAATACCGACCGCCAGATCTAGCGTCGTGGGAGCTCCCGAGCGGCCTGAGAGAGCCTCGTAGAAAATGACCAAATAAGCAGCGCTCAGTGCACCCAAGATCGCAAATACCCAGTCTTGTAGCGGGATATGATCCCGGGGTGAGCTCCGGAAGGCGGGAAATGCGGTAAAGGCGAGAAACAGCGCAAAGGCCAGATGGATGGATCGGGCTTCGGTGTCATTGAGTACGCCGAACCCCAGGATAAAGGGTAGCGGCGAGGCATACCAGAGCTGGAACAGAGACCAGACAAGGGGAACGCCAAATAATAGTTTCCGTGAGAGACCGGTGGGGTGGCGGGCCCCGGAGTCCGTCTGATCGACCATCTCCTGGAGCCGCTCCTGTTCGGATATCGATTCGGTGTTTTGATTGTTATCACGCATGACTCGATTGTCCCTTACCGTCACCGTCCAGCCGGAAGGTCAGCGTACCCGAAGACTCACGGAGCCTATTCGTCACGCTGGTAACGGGTTGCCAACCGCCGGCGGGCGTTGATTGGGGTCCCCGGCACCACCCCGATACTAGCGGGTGGAAACCGAGGGAAGAGGGGGCTTTTGATGCCCCCTGCCGATCATCACATCAGACCGGCTTCCTTGTAATATTTTGCGGCACCGTCATGCAGTGGAGCCGAGAGGCCATCCTTCACCATCTGCTCTTTCTGTAGGTGTTCGAAGGCCGGATGTAGTTTGCGGAAACTGTCGAAATTCTCGAAAACCGACTTGACCACGACATATACGGTGTCCGCGGGCACGTTGGTGGAAGAAACAAAGGTCGCCCCAACGCCAAAGGTCTTGACGTCGTCTGGGTTCCCCCGATACATCCCTCCTGGGATGGTTGCTACCCGATAGTAATCGTTTTCGCTCACCAGTTTGTCCACTGCGGGACCTGTTACCGATACCAGAATCGTATCGCAGGAGGTGGTGGCTTCCTTAATCGAGCCGGAAGGGTGTCCAACCGTGTATACCATAGCGTCGATCTTGTTGTCACAAAGCGCTTTGGATTGTTCGGCTGGTTTCAGTTCTGATGCCAGCGCGAAATCGTCGTTGGTCCATCCCAGGGCTCCCATCAGTACCTCCATGGTGCCGCGCTGACCGGAACCCGGGTTACCGATATTCACCCGTTTTCCTTTCAGATCTTCGAAATTCTTAATTCCACTGTCGGCGCGAGCCACTACGGTAAAGGGTTCCGCATGCACCGAAAAGACCGCTCGGAGGTCTTTGTTGGGTCCCTGTTCCTCAAACTTGCTGGTACCGTGATAGGCGTGGAACTGCCAATCCGATTGAGCCACGCCCATGTCGAGTTCTCCGGCCCGGATGGTGTTTAGGTTGTAGACAGAACCACCGGTGGATTCCACCGAGCAGCGTACACCGTGTTCCTTGCGACCTTTGTTGACCAAACGGCAGATCGCGCCACCTGTTGGATAGTAGACACCGGTCACTCCGCCGGTCCCGATGGTGATGAACGAATCTGCCTGAGCGGGCAAGGAACTGCCCAGCGTCACCCCGGCAATCATCAACGCACTGGTCGTTAAGTGTTTTATGGACATCTGCATCCTCCTTACATTTTGGTTATTTACTTGCTCAAAAATCCACTGTCGCACCCGGTCGAGACGAGGGGGTCGGGAAAGACCGCACCGGCATCCGGTGCGTCAAAGATCCGTCAAAACTCCAACGCTGGAGCGAGCCACAGGGCACTAGCCTAACCAAATAATCAGATTTATCAACCCTGTTGCATCTGGACAAGCATACTAAAAAGCCCTCTGCGCTTAACTAAGAGTGCTTAATTTGAAGAGGATATCAGCATTGTTCCCAGGTAGAATGGCATTCGGTGCGGCGCCATTTCATGCGGCTTGATCTAGGAACCGAGAGATGCATCAACGTCTGGCTATCTTTACTACTGGCGGTACGATCGACAAGATCTATTTCGATGCGAAAAGTGAGTTTCAGGTTGGGGATCCGCAGATTGTCGAATTACTGAAGGAGGCAAATGCCCACTTTGAGTACCAGGTGGAGCCGTTGCTCCGCAAGGACAGCCTGGACCTGGACGAGGACGACCGGTCCCTGATCCGGGACCGGATAGTGGCAGTCGGCTGCACCAGGGTCTTGGTTACCCATGGCACGGATACCTTGGTGGAGACCGCGTTGCGGCTACTGGATGTGGATGGCAAGACCATTGTCCTGACTGGCGCGATGCAGCCGGCCCGGCTGCGGGTGAGCGATGCGATTTTCAATATCGGTTATGCGGTGGCGGCAGCCCAAATTCTTCCGCCCGGAGTCTACATCGCGATCAATGGACAGCTATTTGATCCCAGGAGATGCCGGAAGAATGTCGCCGGTAACCGCTTCGAAAGTTGCTGAACCTGTCGGGCTGGGACCACCGGTGCCCGGCGGCGCTCCCGGGCTGTTCCCGCGGTTGACCCGCTATCCCGGGCGCCCCATAATCACTCCCCGCCAGCAATACGGTAGCCCAGTGGCGTCTTACGGACCGGTGTCGCCAGTGGTGCGCATCACCCTCGGAATTGATGAGCCAAACCCGGTCTACCGTTCAGTTACGTGTTATGGTGGCCCGATTCGGTCCCCTCGCAACGAAGCGCTGTGAACCCGGTCAGGCCCGGAAGGGAGCAGCCGCAGC
>JAGRGP010000163.1 GCA_020445415.1 Gammaproteobacteria bacterium
TGGCGGTACTCTATCCGCAAAAACGCAACTACCAGAGCGGCCAACCGATGACGGAGGCTGGCATAGATGCCGGGCTGACGCGCGATCTGTTCGTCGCGTTGGGCGAACCCCTGGGAGATCAGGGCGCCTGGAGTTTGCGAATCTACCACAAGCCATTCATCCGTTGGATCTGGCTGGGATTCATTTTTATGGCGATAGGCGGCATCCTGGCGGCAACCGACCGGCGCTATTTTCAGCTTGCGCGTAAGGCCCGTGCAGTTGCGGCCAACCAAGCAACGGCGGGTGTTGCATGAAAGCTCTTTTGTTGGTTCCTCACGGTCTCGTCCTTGTGAGGGTGCATCTGTTGGCCATCGGACCAACCCTCAAATATAAATATTGATGCCGGGGTTGGAGAAGATCTAATGAAGCGACTAAGCTGGATACTCATACTACTCATCCCTCTGTTTGCAGGGGCCAAGGTTGAGGTTTATCAGTTCGACGATTCGGCAAAGGAGGCGCGCTACAAGCAGTTGATCGACGAATTGCGCTGCCTGGTCTGCCAGAATCAGAACCTGGCGGACTCCAATGCGGAACTGGCTCAGGACATGCGGCGCATCACCTATGAGATGGTCAGTCGGGGTGAATCCGACGAGCAGGTAATCGCTTTTATGGTTCAGCGTTACGGGGAGTTTGTGCTCTATCGTCCCCCGTTTCAGACATCGACAGCCATGCTTTGGGTAGGCCCTTTCATTATCCTTGGTGTGGCGGTATTGGTTCTTCTTGTCATCATCCGGCGGCGTACTGGAGAAAAGGCTGATCCGTTAACAGCCGAAGATCACGAACGTGCCCGACAACTTCTCGATGATCAAAAAACATGATGCTTTTCTGGATTATTACGGCGGTCATGATCATGGCCGCCCTGCTACTGCTCGCGCCGCCCCTGCTGCTTAACCGGCGGTCGGAATCACTCGATCGGGACCAGCAGAACGTGGTTATCGCGCGGGAACGGCTGGCGGAGTTGGAAGCCGAACGGGACCAGGGCATTCTCGACCAGGCACAGTTCGAGAAATCGAAAGGCGAGCTGGAACAGTCGTTGTTGCTGGACCTTGACCAGAAGGGGGAAGAGAGAGTCGAAACCGGGTCGACCGGCAGCGGGCGCCTGGCGCTTGCCGCGGTGGCAGTATTCGTTCCGGCGCTTACATTGGGGCTTTACGCCTATCTGGGTACACCGGAGTTGGTGGAGCCAATAAATCCCGCGCTGGCTGAAGCTCATACAACCGGGGGCGAACTGCCCTCGGTGGAGCAGATGATGAGCGCGCTGGTCGAACGCCTCGAGCAGAATCCGGAGGATGCTCAGGGCTGGTACCTGCTCGGGCGCACCAATATGGCGCTGAAGGAGTACGCCAATGCGGTCGCGGCATTTGAGAAGGTACATCAGCTGGTGGGGGACGAGCCGTCATTGTTACTGGCCTGGGCCGATGCGATAGCCATGAACGAGCAGGGGAATATGCTGGGTAAACCCGCCGAGTTGATTCGCAAGGCGGTAGAACTGGTGCCGGATGACACAACCGCGCTTTGGCTCGCGGGTATGGTCGAGGCGCAGGCGGGAGATCACCAGCTGGCGATCTCCTACTGGGAGCGGCTGGCTCCCCAGGTTCAGGATGATCCGCAGGCGAGTGCACGAATTGCAGCGTTGATATCAGGGTCCAGGGAGAAAGTTGAGAGATTCGGTCAGAAAGATGCGGCCGTTCCGGAAACGTCTACCGTAGAAACATCTGCGGTGGTGGGTAAAAGCGTTTCCGTCAGGGTGAGTTTGTCGTCCGGGTTGAACGGCAAGGTGGATCCGGATGAGGCGCTGTTTATCTACGCCAGGGCCCTGCTGGGTCCCAAGATGCCACTGGCTGCGGCGCGTAGAAAGGTCAGGGATCTGCCGCTGACTCTGACGTTGGACGATTCCGGTGCGATGATGCCCACCATGAAAATCTCCAATTTCAAGCAGGTGATCGTGGGTGCCAGAGTCTCCCGGTCCGGCGGTGCGATTGCGCAAAGCGGCGATCTAAATGGTGAAATGGCGCCGGTTGATGTGGGAGCGGATGCGATTGTCGACATCGTAATCGACAAGGTCGTACCCTGATTCGCTTGTTTAGCCAATGGTCTTTTTAGTTCCTCCTAACGAGAGGCTGGTAAATATTCCAAATAATGCCATATTGATATCCTGCTATGGGAAATGTACGGACTGATTTTCAGCTGATAATTTTAATCAGCTTATTGGTGCCCGTAACTGCGAGATTGGAGAATAGGGTAGGCACCACCGATCGTTGGTATACGCTGGCCCAGGTAAACCGGGGAAACTCCCTTTTCACAATGCATTGTGCCGAGTGCCACGGAAAAATCGGAGAATCTATTCCGCAATGGAA
>JAGRGP010000164.1 GCA_020445415.1 Gammaproteobacteria bacterium
CCTGCCCCGCATGTTCCTGGGACGTAAACTGTCCGGTGATACCCCAAATCAGGATCCCCAGATTAATGAAGATCAACACGTAAACCAAGAATTTCACGGAGTACGCTCCCTTGCAATCAAAGCCAGCCCGCTAATAACAAGGTCGGGTATAACCTGAGACTCCACTTTCAACAACGTACGCATTCTTGGTGCGTCACTACCGGTCATGACGAGTACGATAGGCCCATTTAGTTGTACCGACATGTAGTCCATAACCCGCTCTATCAATGCGGCGGTGGCATGAAGACTGGCGGAAGCTACCGCGGTTTCAGTATCAGTACCCAGCAGCGGCGACTCCAAGGCCACCGATACGCGTGGGATATGTGTTCTATCTAGGAGAGACTCCCGCATCAGATTGAACCCCGGGAGTATCAACCCACCCTTGTGCAGTCCATCGGCCTGAAGCACGTCGATCGTAACCGCCGTTCCACAATCGACTATGCAGGCGGACTGGTTAAGTCGATTGTGTACGGCTATGAGTGTTAGCCACCGGTCAACTCCCAATTGTCCAGGAGTCCGATAACCATTCTTGACCCCAAACGCGCAATCATGAGCCTCGACAAAATACGGTTCAAGATTCCAATTATCTTGCACCCACTGTTGAAGAGCGCCATGCATGGCATGCCCCGCCACATTGGATACAATGATATCTGTCGGAGGTGCTATTCCACTCCAGCACTCGTCGGCTACGTCCGAGAAGCTCCGATCTCGATGGCTAACAGAATGGATAGTATCAAACCGACCCTCGTAAAACAGGCACCACTTGAGGTTAGTGTTTCCAATATCCAAGAGCATCGGGGTAGTGATTCCTGAGCCACGCGGAATATCTGCCAAAGTCAACCTCATACCCGCCTCAATACCCTTAGGCTCAGCTCCCCGCCATGGTATGCACGTACCGTCCCCGCTTCACGCAGCAACAAAGCACCACTATCGCTGACACCGCAGTTTGTACCGACAACATGAGAATTCCCCATTTGGAGCATTACCGTCTCACCATAGTAAACATCATGCACTTTCCACTCAGCCACAAGCGGACCGAAGCCTTCCACTGCAAACCTGCTTAACGCGTTTAGCAGCGCCTCTAATATTCTCGCCGCGAGAAGATTCCGGGATATATCGGCGCCATTCGGCAAGCTGTGCAGATCAACCCATGGCTGATCTATCGCACTAGCCTGGTGTATATCCAGCCGGCTGTTCAAGCCAACCCCGAGTACGACATGACTCGGTCCGCCCTGCTCACCAGTGACCTCAAGCAACAATCCAGCAAGTTTCCGGTTATTCCATACCACGTCATTTGGCCATTTGAGACCGATATCCAGAAGCCCGATTTCCTTGAGAGATTTTACGACGGCAAGGCCCGCCGCTAGACTCAATCCGGAAATTCCGGCCAAGTCAACATCAAATTTCCAATATATAGAAAGGTAAATATTGCTTCCAAACGGGGAAACCCAGGTTCGTCCGCGCCGACCACGGCCCGCTGTTTGTTGCTCAGCCAAACAGGCACACCCGGACGGCAATTCCTTGGCTAGGCGGCTCATTAGATAACTGTTGGTAGAATCGATTCTGCCCTTGATCTCCAGTACGGACATCCATTCGAGTGCCTTATCCGAGAGCGCTTGCGTTATCTTAATCCGATCCAGCAACTCGAGGGGAGCCGCCAAACGATAACCTTTGCCGCGAACTGCAAATACGCTGAGACCCCAATCTTTTCGGATCTCGGAGATATGCTTCCAGACCGCTGCCCTAGTGATTTTGTATGTAGCGGCAAGTTCCTCGCCTGAACGGAAGCCACCATCGGCTAGTGCACGCACAATACCCAATTTAATGTTCATGGTTTAGTGGGTTGATACCGTTGAAAGCCAGTTATTTCGGTTTTCTTGTATCTCCTGGTCCACATCATCCATCAACCAAAGCGCGCAGGTATCCGCACACGCCATGCGTGGCGTAACCTGAAACTCCATTAACTCATCTCTCCGAAATGCCGTTACCAAGATCGATTCACCCTCTGGGACCCGCGCAATTTTGCCTTCCAATTCTCCCGCTGTTGCTCGAATACCAGATACTGCGACAATCACGTCCCCCGCCGACAACCCCGCCAGTTGGGCGGCGCCGCCGTCATACACATGGGTCAACACAACGTCTTGCCCCAACGCCTTAAAACGCGCGCCAAGTACTGGCAACGCCCGCGCGCCAAACTTGGAGCTGTCACGGAGTCCTCCCATATCATCAGACTGCTTGGCTACATAGTACTGCAGTCCAACTCCGACACTTTCCAATAAATCAGCTAAAGGTAACTCGTTCGTGTTCCTAATATGGCGATCAAAGAAATCACCAAGAGCCAACCCTGATATCTTTGTAGCGGCAATTTCCACATCATCCTCCTGAACTCCGATACTGGTTACGCCGAACCTCTGCCAAAGATATCGCATGACATCATCCAATGTCTTTTCGCCTCCAGTTCCCCGACGGATCGTTAAGTCTAACGCGAGTGCTACCAACGCACCTTTATTGTAATAGCTAATCATGGAGTTAGGCGCATTCTCGTCCTGCTTGTAAAATTTTATCCAGGCGTCGAAACTGGATTCAGACAAGGTCTGTTTCGACCGCCCAGATCCACGCTTTTCTCGGGTTATCTGCCTGGCAAGCAATTCGAGGTAACTCTCGGTAGTAACTCGCCCGCTTCTTACTAATGCGAGATCATCATAATAGGAAGTGATACCTTCAAAGGCCCAAAGTGTTGTCGTATATACCTCTTTACTAAGATCAGGGTTCTTAAAAACTTCGGGCTTAATCCTTTTGACATTCCAAAGATGAAAATATTCATGACTACATAGGCCCAAAAATTGCCGATAGCCCTCCGTCATATCCGAGCAAGACAGCATGGGCAAATCATCCCTTTTACAAATCAAAGCAGCTGAAGAGCGGTGCTCCAACCCGCCATATCCATCCCCTACAGCAAATACGATGAAGAGGAATCGTTCAATGTGGGGTAGTCCGTTAAACATGGCAGAATGCTGCTCGCAAATGGGCTTTAGATCATTGCAAAGTCTGGTTATATCCGTGCTGTGCCTGCCACTAATCACAACATCGTGGGGGATGCCAGCCACTTCAAAAGAAGAATAAACAATATCCCCAATTTCTACCGGATGATCGATAAGTTCATCGTAGTTTTCGGCGTGGTATTTACCAAAGGCGTAATAACTGGAATCATGACGAGGTAGAGTAGTAGCCACTTTCCAGTGCCGATACCTTTCACCGGGTGGGGGAAGTATATTGACTTCACAGGGCTCACTTTCCTTTCCCAGAACTTTTAAAAATACACTGGTCCCATTAAAAAAAGCCCGCGTGGTATCTAGATAAGCACTCCGCACGGAAAGATCCCATGCATATACTTGATAGGCTATTGTCAGTTCACCTTTTTCAGCCGGGCAAATCCAAGTTTGCTTGTCCAACTTCTCGATTGGAATCTTGTCACTCCGTTGCCAAGCCTCTATTGTCACGATATTACGCGCGAAGTCCCTGATCATATAACTCCCTGGTATCCAGGCAGGAAGAAATAAAATCTGTTCTTTTGAACTCGTCAAGTGGACGGTGAGTTCCACCTGGAAAAGATGCGCCTCAGGATATAGTGGTTGAATTGTGTAGGAAATCATTTAGACATCTCTGATTGAGTCAGTCATGAAAGCGATAATATTCCTTTACATCTATTTCAACCTCAATAAGTATCGATGAAACCTATCCTTGAGCGACGGTTTCAAGAGATATCACAAGGTAGCTTGCAATAAGCATATTCTTTATGGAGCCGAAATCATTACTTTCAGGTAACAAACTAAGGGAATGTTGTACAACCGCTCTATTCAACCCCGCAGGCGCCAGTCACCGGCCGATCGAAGGATGTCAAACTGTGACTGATTCAGCCTGGCAAGCGGACGCAGAGCACGTACGTTGGGAGCTTCAACAAAGTTTCTGGACGAGTGACTCAACAGGAATGGTATCAGGATTACGATAAGCAGCGGCCTCACTCCATGGTGGAGGATCAAACACCAGTCGAGTCAGCCGAACACCTACGCAAGCAGTGATTTTTAATCAGGACTGAACTAAGCACCGATTGGAATAGAACATGGGGCAGGTCGCGCCATTCTTGGCATCTTATCGACCATCGTATCCAAGAATGTATTCAGCATCTATGCAAGTGGTGTAATTGAAGGA
>JAGRGP010000165.1 GCA_020445415.1 Gammaproteobacteria bacterium
TTCAACGTGAATCTTGCCACCCCGTTGGTCCAGAACCTGAGGCGAGCGTGAGCCTTTGGGTTGAGGCTCCGGATCAAGAGATCGCCGCGGGTGCCGTCATCAGTCATGATACATAGGTCGGATGCGAGACGCAGGGCTATGAGATGATCGAAGTTCAACAACAGCTTGAGCCAACGCCGTGACTCGATGAAGCCCATCATGTGAGAACCCTGAAACCGGGTAACAGTCGCTTTCCACCCGGTCCTGCGCAAAAGTCGTAGCAGGCCGAGTGCCAGAACACCGTGCACCTCGTAACCATAGATGACATCAAAGTCCTTCTCACGCAAAATCCTGGCGCCGATCACCGCCAGCCTGACCACGACCAGGAGGGTGGCCAGTTTGGTCACCACGGTGCCCACCAGGGTTTTGCCCGCGACATTCCTCAGGCCCTTCAATGGATACGGGAAGCGAGTGACCGTCACCCCCACCGGATCGAACTCCTGTTCGTAGAAATAACTACCCATTCGGGATGTATCCCGTGCTACAAGATAGTTCGTCTCCCAACCGGCAGCGGCATAGGCTTCGGGCGTATTGCGAAGGACCTGGATCGACTTCTCCTTGAAATCGAGAGCGGACAAAAATAGGATACGCCTGTCCATCTCACACGATAACCCTGATGACTCTGGCCGGGTTGCCCGCAATTACTTGGTTACCCTCGCTGAAGCTACGGGTAACCACCGAACCGGCGCCGACCACCGTGTTCGGACCCAACTCCACCCCCGGCAGGATCGTCGCGTTGACTCCGATCCAACAATGCTCGCCAATTACGATCGAAGCCGTCGAACGGTCCCAATCACGCACCCCCGCTGTTCCCATACCGTGATTAGCACTGATGATCGCGACATTCGACGCCCAGATCGTACCCTCGCCGACTTCAATGCCATTGCCGGCCTGGATGTAGCAACCAGCACTTAAGGCGAGGCTGGCCACACTGCCTTGTCCGTTGCCTTTCAGAATCAGCCGCTCGGGAGCAATCAGCCGGCTCGTGTAATGCACGGAATAGCGCCCAAGATGATTCTGACCGGAAAGAAGGGCAAAAATGTAGTTGAATGCAATAAGACGCAAAGGAATCTTGCTGCCGAGCCCCCAATCAAGAAATATCCGTTTCAATGCGGGCCGGCTTTCGATCCAGGTTTTTAACCGAGCTTTCATCATTTTGCCCAAGCACCACTCATCCGTCCGATACCCAACATTAACGTCGGCACAACCAGCAGGCCGACAACGAATGTAAGCCAGGCGGGGGCGCCACCAGCAGTCAGACCGCTCTTCATGATCCAGATAATACCCAGACTGGTGAAAAAATAGATGGGTACGCCAGCTGGATAGATGACTCGCGGCGAAAGTTCACCCCCGCTCACCAGGAAGGTCGCAAGCACCATGCCGCCTCCAAGCAATAGGGTGGAGGCAACAACCGCCGTAGCCACCCCGATCATCCCATATTCATGCAGACCATACCGCACGCCGAAAAACACCGCCACCGTAAACAATGCGGCACCAATTAGATCGAAAACCGTACGTCCCATGGCCCGCAACACCAATCCGAAGTTCATCACCCGAACCAGCACCAGCAGGCAAAACAGGGACAACACCGGAGCGGCTGTGACATAGGGAGAACCGAAAAGCAGGGTGATGAATTCTTCTGAGTAGATCAATAACCAAGCGGCCAACGGAAACATCAGCGTTGCCGACTTGTGAATCGAATCCCGCCACAAGCAACGCACCTTGCACCAGTCTCCGATAGCAATGGCCGCCGCCAGTTTTGGCATCAACACCGAAGCGACGCTGGACTGAAGCAGGCTGAACAAAGGTATCTCGAACGCACCCACCACATAAATGGCGTACAGCTCGACTCCCAGCTCACGGGAGATGGCAATTTGGTCGAAACGCCGACCAACAATGGTTATCGTCGCGGAAAGCATCAACAGGCCGGCGTAGGCGAAGACCGAACGGGCCCCGGGCGCAACACGCGAACGTCCACGCGTCAGTAGGGCTACCAAGCGCAACCCAAGCAGCGCTGTGATACCTGCTGCGAGCGTCATGGTCGCGACTACCGCAGCGACATCCCGGGTAAACCAAGCCACGAAAATCACGGGCGCCATGTTGAGCACCGCCGCGACCGAGGTGAAACGAACCAATCCCTCGGTCTTTTCCGCCGCGACCAGTACCGAAGGCATAAAAGTGTAAATGATGTAAAAGAGAGGAAACAGGGAAAACACAGGGAGCAGCCGTTCCAGTCCCGGACTGTTGAGCAGCATGGCCACACCTGCGGGGGCAAACATCAACAAGCCGCAAACCGGTACAACCATCATCAGTGCCAGGCGTATGTGTGTATAAATGACCGCTTTGCGCTCCGCTTCGTCAGCGGCCTTACCGGCAAAATAGAGCATCGCCGTGACCAGCGACATAAACAGGATGGTAAAGATAAGTTGATTGATCAGTACCAGCTGACGGACAAGACCGAATCCGCTCTCATCAAGCAGTCTCGCCAGCAGAATGAAATTGATAACGCCGGCCACCTGAAAGGCACCCGTGCCAACCATGAGATGCGATACGGACTGCCACAGGGAAGCGGGAGGAAAATTCAAACCACCTGCCTCACCCAGCTCGAAAACGCAATCGTTGGCATGCCTACGACAGATACCATCCTCAGACGATATACCTCCCCTCTCCCTGGACAACACGTCTCCGCACTTCCGGTGGGCGGTAGATCCAGTCGTTCACAATGAGCGCTCATCCAGCCGATCTATATCGCGGGCATCCGGACCATTGGTGCATAGGCAAAGCATCGCGGTTGACCACCGGGATCGCGCCGATGAAGGCATATTCCTCGATTTCGGTTCCACACACGATCGTGCGCTTGGACCCCAGGGTGGAGTCGCGACGAACATGGGTATCGTGATACTCGTTCTAGCGCGAAACGGCGGAATGGGGGTTGAAGACATTGGTAAAAACCATGCTCGGGACAACGTCCTTCTCGAGGGAGATGTTGTCATACACCGATACGCTGTTCTGGATGTTGGCATTATCGCACGCCGGGGTTTTCTGGAACAAGATTACGAGAGCGTCCATTTTGGTAAACGTCTAAACAATTCATGACTTTCACATGCGCATCTATAGTTTTTGTCAGAATTGTTCGTCATATTGGCATTTTGCCCTTTTAATGAGGGCTATTCTAACCACTGGACACCTGTTTCTCATACAGTGGATTGTTCGTACGGACACGCATCCAATGGTTCTTTGGGCCAGCGTAGTAGGTCAATATATCCTCGGCCTTATTTTCGACCGGATCCGCAGCCGCTCAGTATCAGATCGGTAGGAATACCAAACGCACTTTTCCTTGATGAGATAAGTGATCTCTCTGTTGGTCTGTCCGCGATAAATTCGGCATTGCTGTCATGAATGGCAATGAGCTTGCCG
>JAGRGP010000166.1 GCA_020445415.1 Gammaproteobacteria bacterium
AACTGGGAGCGGGCCACTTCAGCACCACGCGTGTTGCGCGGGGGCTCCTGGATCAACAATCAGAGGAATGCCCGCTGCGCGTACCGCAACAGGAACAACCCCGATAATTGGAACAACAATCTGGGTTTTCGAGTGGTGTTGTCCATAGCCCCTATTGAGGCGAATTGCCTTCGGTAGATCCCGTTGCGCTGAAAGGTGCACGGGACGGTGCAGGGGGCCAGCTTGGAGTGTCCTGGTTCGCATCCATTGTTGTGGTCGGCCAAATAGCGAAATGCCCGGTGTCCTGAGTAATCACGGCACCGGGCGACTTCACCGGAGTATGAAAAAAACCGCGTGGTTTCTGGGTGCCGCGATAATGGGGGCGGTGGCGATCTTTGGTTCCGGTACCATTTCCGCCTATCTCAATCAAAACACCAACTTGGTGCAGATCTTCTTCGGCTTTCTCGGTGCCTTGGGTATAGTGATCGGTTTTATTTAGAACCGTTCCGGTGAATCCCTGCATGGACAGAAGATTGACGTCGGCGACATACAGATGGGCGATGGGGGAGAGGCGAAAATTGGTAACCGGACATACTCTGGCGCTTCAATGAAAGGAGTGGAACCGGAAAATCAGGAAATACGCATGAACGGCGTGAGAATGGGTAACGAATCGAGGCTAAGTATCGGAAATAGTGAAATCAAGCAGTAACGACCCATCAGGTGTGCAGGGATGAGTGTGCTGAAAGAGAAACTGCGCAAGTTGCTGGATAGCAAACAACGACTCGAGTGTCCGTACGCGGGATCTTGGAGCCCGGACAGGTGGACGCCAAGCCCGATGAGCTGGAAAGGGAAATCAGCCAGATCAGCACCCAAATTGAGATGGGGGATATCCAGGCTGGAGACTATGCAACAATCCAAGTTGGCAACCGGACCACGATTGTGCGGGATGACCCCGAGTCGCTACTGCAGGCCTATTACCGCTTTTACGATCCCGCTGCGCCATTCTTCCGTTGCTGGAGATTGAGCAGCAGTCCGCCGGGGCGGAGTTCCCCCGTATCGGCCTGCCCGATGTCTATGTTTCTGCCCGCGCAACGATGAGTATCGGTGCGGTCGATGGCCGTTCACGTCAAGTTGCGGATGCCCGTTCCCCTATGGATGGGGACAGGGGGGAGAGCCGCAGCCGATGCCTGTTGGAGCTGTTCGCCGATGAAAGCCTGGATCGCCTGGTATTGCTGGGTGATCCCGGTGGCGGTAAATCCGCTTTCGTCGACTGGTTGACCCACGCACTGATCGACAAGGATCCCAACCGCCTGCCTGAAACCTTGCTGAACCGCCTCGTCATTCGACTGTCGCTTCGGGATGTCTCCCTGAATGAAGGTGCGAAGGCGGGCGGGCGTGGCAAGGCACGGATGCTTTGGCGTGCGTTGCAGGCGGATATCTCCACCGGGCTAGATGAAAATACCGGAGAAAAGGTCACCCAACTGCTGCAAAAGCGGTTTTGCGACAAACCGGGTGTGGTGTTGCTGGATGGTCTGGATGAGGTTCCCGAGTCGGATGACCGGCGCAAGCGGTTGCTCCAGGCTGTTGATGATTTTTTGGGAGGCTTGCATCCCAGTACAAGGGTGCTGATTACAGCACGCCCGTATGCTTACGACGACGAACAGTGGCGCTTGCCCGGTATCCCGGTGGCACGGCTCGATGCGCTGGATGAACCCGCAATAAGGTTCTTCATACGCCAATGGTATGCCTGCGTGGCTCTGCCCAGGAAGTGGACCGGAGTCGATGTTTCCAACCGTGTCCATGACCTGTTGGATGCCATCCGCGACTATCCCCATCTCGAAGCGCTCTCCGAGCGCCCGTTGTGGCTGACCCAGATTGCGCTGTTGCACGCCAACGATGGCCGGTTGCCGGAAGACCGGGCGGATCTCTATGAGAAAATGGTGAGCCTGATGCTTACCGCCTGGCAGAATCGATTGCCCCAGCTGAAGGAGGATGACGCATCCGCCGACGAACGGACGACGATGAAGGTGCTGAAGTCGGGCGCCAGGGAGTTGCGCCGGGTATTGGAGCGGGTTGCGCTGCAGATTCACGAGGAGCAGGGTGTTTCCCGGTCGGGGGATGATGGCCACCCGGACGACTATCTCGGGTATGTGCGCCGTCGCGCAGGCTTGCTGGTCGAGCGCAGTCCGGGACGGTTCGGTTTCTCCCATAAGAACTTCCAGGAGTATCCGGCGGCCTGCAGATTGAGCAACGAAGGCAGTGCCCGGAAACGTCTGGTCGACTGGCTGGCATCGGACAGCGACTGGTGGCGCGAGGTTTTCCTGCTCTATGTCGCACGCAAAGGGCAGGGTGGCCAGGACAATCAGGTCGATTTTCTCGACTCTCTGCTGAGTCAACTACACCGGAAAGAGGGCCAACTCTCCGATAGTGATTGGCAGTTGGCCAGACTGATGGGATTGGCGTTGTCGGAGCGGCGGCTGCAGGAGTCGCGGGAACGGGCCGAATTGTTCGAAGAGGTACAGCGGGAGGTTACCGGGTATCTGACGAAGCTGATCGAAGGCGGGTATCTTTCGCCGCCGGCCCGGGCAGAGGTGGGGGATATGATGGGTGCCTTGGGGGATCCCCGCTTTCACGGAGAGGAGAAATACTGCCTGCCCGCTCTTTATCGCGGTCAACAGGAGAGTGAGCTTGGGTTTGTAAAGATTCCCGCGGGTGAGTTTCTGATGGGGTCCGACAAGGCCATCGACAAGGACGCTTTTGATGAAGAGTGCGTTGACGGCAAACCTCACCCGCAGAAGCTGGATGAGGATTTCTGGATCGGCCGCTACCCGGTTACGGTGGGAGAGTACGCCTGTTTTGTCGTTGACCGCGGCTATTCCCGGGACGAGTTCTGGTCAGCGGAAGGCCGGGCATGGCGGGAAGGATCGCTGGACGCGAAACTGCTGGCCGATTCGGACCGGGAACCCTGGATGAACGAAGCTCTGAAACTGCTTCCTCCCAGCGCAAGGCAGGAGCCATTTGAGTGGACCCGGCAGCAGCGTACGCCGACCCGCCCGGTTGTGATGATCACCTGGTATGAGACGGAGGCCTACTGCAGCTGGCTGGACCGGCGGCTGCATGAATCGGGCATGGTGGATTGGCTTCCCGCGGGGAGCGGTTTCAGGGTGCGGCTGCCCACGGAGCGGGAGTGGGAGAGCGCGGCGCGCTCCGGGCATGAGAGGATACGGCCTTGGATCTATCCCTGGAACGATGAGGATTGGAGCGAAGAGCGGGCGAACATAGAAGCTTCAAAGATCGGACATCCCAACGCGGTGGGGATCTATCCGGATGGAGCCACGCCTTTGGGTTCGCACGACATGGCCGGGAACGTTTGGGAGTGGACCGCTTCCTGGTGGTTGAACGCTTACCCCTACGATCCGGCCCGGAGTGAGGCAGCAAACGCGCCCGGAGCGCATCGTCGCGTGTTGCGTGGGGGCTCCTGGCTCCTCAGTCTGAGGAACGCCCGCTGCGCGTATCGCGGCTGGGGCGGTCCCGTCTATTGGTTCGACGGTGTGGGTTTTCGAGTGGTGTTGTCCCTGGCTGTTGATTCCTGATTCCTGATTTCTGGTTTCTGAATTCGGTATTTGCGAAAACCAGGAAAAAACCTGGGGCAGATATTGATTCGAAGCTTATCGTTACAGAGCTTCAAAAGCCCCCGCCAATAGATACGCTTCCGGTCTTCTTTCGCGTTTTTTTGTCAGTCTATCGTTCGCCACTGCGCTGCGCTTCGTCCATGATATCAGCAAGAATTTCAGAACGGCTTCTCTTGATGAATCCGCTCTGTTCAGCGGCAATCAGCCGAGCAGGTATCGTCCCGATTTCTTGTGCTTTGCGGATGAGATCATTCACAACCTCGTTTTTGCTGGTGTGTTCCTAACCGAGGGGTCGAAGTCAATCCACGTGAGCGTGGTGGAACAGTTTTATGGTTCGGGCGGGTTTGACTCCGACCCCTGAAAATTAGGGGTCGGAGTCAATTCCCGGCAAGCCGGAAATCCCGCAGGTTCTACCCTGAACCGAACTCTGTCATACGGCGGCAGAAGCGAGAGTCTGGGTGGATCTCCTGACTGGCACTTATACCGCCGTTGCCAGAATCGAATTGGCAACCCGTGATCGTGGGTACACAAATACTTTCAGATTTCGATATTCGGACCGATGGTTGAGGAGGGGCAACAAAAAGCTGAACGATCCGGCTTTTCCGAACATCAGCTTGGCATCCCGACTGCGGTGATTTATGCAAGGAGCAGTTGAACCCGACTACCTGGGTCAGCGCGAAGGGATTTGTCGCCGAGCGGATCGGGACGGCGTGACGATATTCGTCAAGCGGCTATGCTCGGGTGGCGAATCTCCCCCGAGTAAGGCACCCATGATTTGATATTTCTGGATTCGGGTAGATAGAGGTTCGTGAGTCGTCAAAGTGCTGGCAGACCCTTTTTACGAAAGGGAAGTGGAAATGGATGAGATCGGCAAGAAAATTCTGGAAGAACTGGAAATCAAAGAGTATGTCCGCGTTGAGATCGGATCTGATCTGATTCGACTTGCAGATCCTGATCAGGGAGGCGGCCTGATGAAACGCATCGGAGAGCTGCGTAGAAAGTTATCTCTCGAATTCGGTTTTCTGATACGGCCGGTACGTGTCGTTGATCATCTTGGCATTGGTCCGAATGAATACGCCATCCACCTGCACGACAATATCGAGGCGCGGGGAGCGGTTGATCCGTTACGACTGATCGCAATGGAATGGGGTGGGAAGAATGCAAACCGCCTCCCCGGAGCGCATGTCAAAGAACCGGTCTACGGGTGGGACTCGGTGTGGATCGAGCCAGCAGAGCGGGATCAGGCTAAGAAGCTAGGTTATCTTGTTGTTGAACCTGACGCGGTAATCTCAACACACCTTATGCAAGTACTCAGAGCGCAGGCATACAGACTGATCGGGTATGAAGAGACCTACCAGATTTTGTGGTCACTGTGGAAAACCCATCCCCGCCTGGTGGATGCGCTGGTTCCGGAAAGTCTGACCCTGGTTCAGGTTCGAGATGTGTTGTGCACTCTTTTGCAGGAGCAGATTTCAATCCGGCCTATATTGACGATTGCCGAAACTCTGGTGGCATACGCGCAAACAAGCCAGGATACCCAGTATCTTGCTGCGGCGGTGAGGAAGGCACTGTTGCTTAGGGTATCGTTACACGAACTGGAACCTGAAGAGAAACACCGTAAGTTAATGGTGTTGGATGAAAAGCTGGAAACCATGCTGTTGCTTGTGGCGAAGAGTGGCCTACCGGAATCAGACAACAGAGAACTGATAACTGGATTCATAGAGGCATTTCTGGCAGCGGTTAGCCGTATGCAGCAAAAAGGGCTGCCGTGTTTACTGGTGGTAGGTCTGGAACTGAAGGACTGGCTGACAAAGTTGGTAGAAAAATTGAAGCAGGACGCACAGGTTCTCTCCTACGACACACTACTGGGGACACAAGGATTTGAGATAGCCGAGACTTTGCGCGTCGAGGGAATGGAATATCTTTGAAGCGCAACCATCCATCAGTCCGCGAACGTGGAGTACTCCCTGTTGCCCTTTTCTTGCAAGGATTGGTTTCCGCTGTAATCCACTACGCTGCACTACGGTGGCAAATGGGTTCACCGAAGTTTTACAACACAGGTACACTGAAGGTACATCACGAAGTTTCCAGCATGTTCGCCAATGTGCGGAAAAAAGCGCTAACTGACTGTTTGCACGTGTTTTTCGCTGTGCGCTCGAGTTACGGAATGTGCGTAAAAAAGCGTCTAAAAATCAGTAAGATACTGTTTTATATTGCTATTTTTAATCCA
>JAGRGP010000167.1 GCA_020445415.1 Gammaproteobacteria bacterium
GCGCAGCCGCTCGGTCGCATGGCTGTCCACCGCCCGATAAGCTTTGCTGACTGGCCCAGAGAGAAGTAGCTGGCCCATCCGACAAGAACACGGTTCAGGGCCTTTACTTGATCCTCTGGATCCTTCAGCAGCATTCGGCGGTTGGTTGCCTCGCCGATCGTGCGGCATACCTTCTTGATACTCTTCTTCGACGGACGCGTGCCAATGTAGGCCCGTCCCGTTTGGGTCGAATAGCATCGTCCAAAGGTATATCCCAGGAAGTCAAAACGCTCCTGCGGTATCCGACAGTGCTGGTTCTTCTCCTTGTTGACCGTCAACTTCAACCTCCATCATCACGCGCATGGTTTCCATGGTTCTCTTGCCCGTCCCACGGCAGCAGATGACAAAATCATCGGCAAAATTGACAATCCGGGCCTACAGGCACGCCTCCAGTCCCAATATTTTCCATCCCAGCACGAAACGGCGCATATACAGGTTGCTCAGCAGCGGCGAGATCGGCGCCCCTTGCGGGATTCCGCGCCTGGTGTCCTTCGCCTGCGTGGTACGCCTCCTGCCACCATGCCCATCGTCCTCTTCGACTGGCACCACCAACCATTGCTTGATCAGCGCCAAGACATGGCGATCACTAATCCGCCGCGCCACAACTTGCATCAATTCGGCATGGGGTATGCTGCCAAAATAGTCTGACAAATCTGCATCTATCACATCCGTGTACCCTGTATTCAACAGCTTGTGGACATGGCGCACCGCATCCTGGGCGTTGCGCCCTTCCCGATAGGCATACTGCTCCGGTTGCAGGTCGGCTTCGAAGATCGGCGCGAGCACCAGCACCGCTGCCGTCTGCACCACCCGATCCCGGATCGTCGGAATACCCAAGTGGCGCTGCTTACCGTTCGATTTGGGGATATAGACCCGGCGTTCCGGACTCGCCCGGTAGCGCTTCTACTTCAAGGCTTGCGCCAATTCGCCCAACCACCGCTCCACCCCGTACGCTTCAATGTCCGAAAAGTCCTCCCGGTTCACGCCCGGTTTGCCGCTATTACTGCGCGTCAGACGATAGGCATGGGCGAGAATATCTTCCCGATAGATCTTGTCGTACAGAACGTAGACGCGAAAATCAGGCGATCCCTTCGCTTTCGCATGAAGTGCCTGCTGAAGTTTCTGTACCTTTCCCGGAGATTGTAGGTTCACACCAATCTCCTTTACCTTGCTTCTTTCAGCACTACCCTCGAACTGAGACCCCTTCCCGCCCAGCCGCTGCCTATTCGTCGCGGCGCTTCGCCCACCGGCATTACCCGGTTTCTGCGGTAGTACGGGCCTCCCGCCACCCCGATCAGCCCAACCCGCCTCTCGCGAGGTGTTGGTTAATGGGCACGTCCCATCACCAATCTGGGTTTCCCGTGTTGCGTCGGCTCTCCTTGTGTATACATGCCATCGCCACTACCCCGGCGGAAACACTGGGTGCGCTTCGCTCACTTCCCCAGTAACGGCGGCCCTCCCCGAAACTCAGGCGGGTCGGCTTCCGCACTACCCTTTTCGAGGCCTGCTCAGCGTTCACTGCACGTTATGGCCTGCATACTCGCCAATTCACTGTAATGACCTTCTACACCAGAGGCTTTGACTGCTTCGTTACCTCCGCAGCCACTCCGGTTGCTACCGGCTGGAGCGACAATTGCCGGGTGGGCCCTCGTGCAATACGCGGACGGTTGCATCGTCCGCACCCTGGAAAGCGCGAAGCAAGAATCGTGAACTACGTAGACGGCAAGGTACCGAAGCTAGGGAGAATGTTCGAAAGACGCGTGTCGTTATCGAGCTATGGGGTTTCGGAAGACGACAACAGAGCGATATAGGAATAGCCAACAAGGCCCAACGGCATCTCCACTTTCACCTTCCGAGGTATAAGTATCATTGGCGTAGGTTGGGGTGGAGTGGCACATGGCGTGACAGTTTTCCCCAAATTCCATGCTTGGCGGTTCCTCTGGGAGAGTTTAACTGACTGAAAAGTGGGGAAGTTCTTTGAAACAGCCTTCACCGTACCGAGGGATTATTAATGCTTTATCTATTTGTTTAAAAAGGATTTTGGCGGAGAGGGAGGGATTCG
>JAGRGP010000168.1 GCA_020445415.1 Gammaproteobacteria bacterium
GGCGCTCTCATCCCTCAAGGAACAACGCCGCGCCTGGCGGTGGGGAATATTTTTCAAGCTGCTTGGGTTCTCGTATCTGATCGGGCTGGCGGTTATTTGGATGCCAGACCGGATGACCGGCACTGCGTTGCAGGCGGCCAAGGAGCATACCGCGGTGATCGATGTAAGCGGGGTAATTGCGGATGACACCAAGGCCAGCGCGGATAACATCATCAGCAGTCTACGGGATGCATTTGAAGACGAGCGCACCAAGGGTGTGATATTGCGTATCAACAGTCCGGGAGGTAGCCCGGTGCAGGCGGGGGCCATTTCCGATGAGATAAAGCGCCTGAAGGCACGAGACCCGGAGATGCCGGTGTATGCCGTGGTGACTGATATGTGCGCGTCGGGAGGATATTACATCGCGGCATCTACAGATAAAATTTATGTCGATAAGGCTAGCATCGTGGGCTCTATCGGGGTGCTAATGAATGGGTTTGGGTTCGTGGAGGGGATGAAAAAACTTGGAGTGGAACGCCGTTTGCTGACCGCCGGGGAACACAAGGCGATACTCGACCCGTTTTCTCCGCTCTCCGAGTATGACCAGCAGCATATGGAGGGGCTGCTGAAGACGATCCACAAGCAATTCATCGACTCGGTAAAGGAGGGGAGGGGTGAGCGGTTGACGGATGACGAAACCATTTTCAGCGGCCTGTTTTGGACAGGGGAAGAGAGTATTGCCCTGGGTTTGGCCGACGGCCTGGGAAGTAGCAGTTATGTTGCCCGGGAGTTGATCAAGGCGGAAGAACTGGTGGAATTCAAGAGTGAAGAGGATTTCTGGGAGCGGTTTGCCAAGCGCGTAGGAGCCGGTGCGGCGTCGGTGTTGGTTGGAAACTGGGGAATCTGGCCGGAACTGCGATGAAGAAGTTATCCCTTTCGGTCTATAGGGAAGATGATTAATAACTTATATCATAGAAGGATATTTTATAGAGTTAAAGTGTTATCTATCATTCTACTACCGAAGACCGGCATGCCCAGGGCACGCTTCCCGGTTCAATCAACATTCCCTTTATCCGGTTAAAACCCAATCCCTGGGCGGATGATCTTACCCCGCCGAAATTTGGGGTTGCCGGTGGTTTACCCGAATGGAAGTCTCAGAGAGGACTGACTTCCTGCTAACCGACTCAGAATAGCCGTAGCTGATCACCAGCAATTTGGTCGAAACTCTCGTTTAAAAAATGCAGAATGCCGTCAGCGGCTGGGGCCAGCTGCTTCTTTATATAGTGCTGATAGTCGATGGGGCTGTTGAGGTTGTCGGTGGGCTCTGGACCATTCACCGTAATCAGGTAACTGACTCGCCGGCCCGGATGGGCGGATTTTCTTGCCGCCTGCACGTGGGGGGGTTGGTTACGTCGGTATTGATCCAATGGCTGTCTCAGGCGTTTGCGATAGATCAACTGGGCATCTAACTGACCGCTCAATAGACGTTTGGCCACATCCTTGACGTAATCTCGGTAGGGTTCACCGAAAAAAATTCGCCGGTACAGCTCTTGCTGGAAGCTGCGCGCCATGGGAGTCCAATCACTGCGTACGCTTTCCAATCCCTTGAACTTTACCTCGAACCCTCCATCCGGGGACCGTACGGAGCCCGCATAGCGCTTCTTACTGCCGGCGTCAGACCCCCGGATCGTCGGCATCAGGAACTTGATAAAATGGATCTCGAATTCGAGCTCGAGCGACGAATCGACCTGATACTCCTGCTGCAGGGTGGTACGCCACCAGTCATTGAGTTCACCGGCCAACCGGCGTCCGGTATTCAGGGCCTGAGATTCCAGATAGCCTTCACCGAGCAAAATAAAGAGGGAGTCGGTATCTCCGTAAATCACCGGATAACCGGCCTGTTCCAACCAGTCACGGCTGCGGGTGATGATTTCATGTCCGCGGCGGGTAATGCTGCTGGCAAGGCCGGGATGGAAGAACCTGCAACCACTGGATCCCAGTACTCCATAAAAGGAGTTCATCAGTATTTTGGTGGCCTGGGCGAGTGGATTGTTACGGTGTTGCTTGGCGTGTTCCCGTTGCGCCCAGAGGGTAGTGATGATGTCCGGAAGGATGCTGTCGGTGCGCGAGAATCGCGCCCCAAGAAATCCGGGAATCGGGTTATTACCGGGGCGGACCATGCCTAAGGGATCTATTCGGAAGGTACGGATGATGCTGGGATAAAGGCTCTTGAAGTCGAGCACCAGGACGTTGTCATAGAGTCCGGGACGGGAGTCCATGACATAGCCTCCGGGGCTTGAGTCGGTGTAGCTACGTGCACCGACGTCTCGGGCGACCACTCCCCGGCGGTGCAGCCGAGGCAGATAGAGATGGTCGAACGCGGCGACCGATCCTCCTTGGCGCCCTAGGGCAAGGCCGGTCATGGCCGCGCGCTGGACGCAGAAGTCGATTAGTCCGGTCTTCTCGAAAATCATTTCGACGAGCCGACAGTCCTCAAGGTTGTACGCCGCCAATCCGGGCTTGTCTTCCCGGAACAGACGGCGGATTTCCTGGATCTTGCCGACGGCAGGATTAATCAGTTTTTGACGACCGAGCAGTTTGCTGGCAACCCGATCGAGCGAGAAACTATCAAAGGACCAAAACGCGGATCGAAGGTTATCGATGCCGTCAAGCGCCACCCGTCCGGGGATGGCGGCAATCTTTGGTTGGCCCGTCCCGCGGGGTTGAAGGATTGCCGCCAGTTCGTTTCCCCGCCCCAAGGCAAAGGGGATGCGGTGGCGGTGGCAGCGCCGCTGAAGATAATCGAGATCGAAATTGATCAGGTTCCAGCCAATGATCAAGTCCGGATCCAAGCGGGATATCCGCCGAAAAAAGGCGGACAGCAATGCTTGTTCGTTTGCATACCAGCAGACGGGCAACCCCCGTGTCAGTTCCTCCGCACTGCCCTGCATCAAGATCTGTTCCTGGTTGCAGCCTACCAGTGCGATGGATAGCACCTCTCCGGCAACCCCATCGGTCTCGATATCCAGGCTGATGTAGTTCAGCCGTGGTTGGATGCTGGCGCTTCTGATCTGTGGCGCAATCATCTGCTGGAAACCACCCTGATCGATGGATTTTCCCCGGGCGGTGAAGCTTGCCGTGACAAACCTCTCCATCAGAAATCGGTCCACGGGTTTGATATCCGACTCGAGCAGTTCGACACCAGCGGCAGCCGCCTGCTGCCGCAGTTCGCGAAGTTCCGCATGCCGTTCGAAATAGAGCCCATCCACCGGATTACCTTGGAGGTCTGCTAGCGCTAACGGGCGGCGGACGTAATTATTATGCCCGGGTAGGAGGCTATTTCGGGGCACGAAACAGACCGCCTGCTCCGTTGGAAATAGCAGCCGAAGTGCGCCCGAGGGGGTCCAAGCCCAGTAGGAGAGCTCAATACCTGCGGCAGTATCACGCCAATGGCGGGTTAGCAAAA
Organism: Gammaproteobacteria bacterium; assembly: GCA_020445415.1. Classification (GTDB taxonomy): domain Bacteria; phylum Pseudomonadota; class Gammaproteobacteria; order Chromatiales; family Chromatiaceae; genus HKST-UBA178. The sequence continues at coordinate 3,446 of JAGRGP010000168.1, forward strand.
AACCAGGTGTCTGTTCCATCGGATACGGATCTCCCGGATTCCGCTCGATCGGTAGTCAGCGAGAACCCTTCCGGCGTCAGTGCCGTAAGAGGGACGAGGAGTAGTCCAGGATATCTGCCGAAGGTCGCGGATTCTGGGTCGCAAGGATTCACTGGATTTCGAAGTAAAGCAACTGGGTTTGCAGGTAAACAAGTCCACCATCGTCGCTAACCATAAAGTAGCGGTTGTTACGATGATGAGTCAGTCCTTCGAAGTTTTGAATTCGCCAGCCTTGGTTACTAACAAATCTCAGGAGTTGTTGAGCAGTGAGGAGAGATCCCCCGTTGTCCACCTCCGGATGGATACGGGATAGCGTGATTACCCAGGGTGCAAACGGAAAACTATAGGCACGTTCCAGAAGCAGTACCCCATCGCCGTCAGGGGCTGTCTCCAATGCCACCATGGCACCATCAAGCTCAAAGGGTTGGTAATACCAGCGCCTTCCTTCGGCGCCAAAAATGGGTATGGGGCCACTCCTTTTGGAGATTTCCGGGCCGGTTAGCAGGCCAAGTGAGGGGTGCATTGCCACCGCTTCCAGACCTTTGTTCGGCTCGCTATAGAAACGCCGCGCGCGTAATGGGGCCGGCAGGGGGAGCTCGGCCTCGAGTATTCCCTCCGGTGTAAACCGGACGATTCGGTTTCGGGTCTCAAAGGAGATAATCAGCCGGCTATCGCCAGAGCGGCCGTTATTGCCTCCAATAACGACCAGACCTTCCGCGTCAGAATCCAGCTTTGATAGTCGTTTGCCCTCCCGGTTGCGTAATGGGAAGTGCCGGAGCAGCTCCATACCGGTCAGCAAACCGTCGCGGATCTCCGGTTTCAGGTGCAGCAAGAAACCCCGGTCGGTTACCCCGATGAGGATACCCTCATCCTCGTCCCACGCCAGTCCCGAGAGCTCGGACAACAGATTGTTGCCTTTCAGTTCCAATGCCCCCAGCAGGCGGATTCCCATGAAGTCATCACCTGCTCGGTACTGATCGGAGAGATCGATGGGGTAACCGACTTGTTGGGCATGGGCGAGACCGGTGAATATGATCAGTCCGGCGACGATGAGGTTTTTTATTCTATGCATTTCGTGGCTGCCCGACTGTGGCTAATCTGGGACTCCCGCGGGGTGTTTGTGATATGTTGGCCCGCTAGGACCGGTTGGTAGTTCGGCAGCGTAGCCTAGTCCAGGAATTTTCAGGATATCCAAATGAGTAATCCCAAACATACCATCTTCTGGATGCTTGTGTATCTGATCGTGGTCACCGTTGTTTGTACACTGCTTTACCTCCCCCTCAAAGCGGCGTTCATGGCCAACTGGGTGTTCAATGGCCTGATACTGGGTGTGTTGCTGGTTGGTGTGCTGATCACCTTTCGGCAAGTAATGATCCTGCGTCCGGAGCTGGAGTGGATCAAGGTTTTTCGTACCGGGCAGACAGGGCTTTCGGTTACCCGGGAGCCGCGGTTGCTTAAACCGCTGGCAAAAAGTCTAGACAGCCACGTCAAGCACGATCGTTTCACCATGTCCGCCCTGTCGTTGCGCACGGTGCTCGACGGCATCAGAACACGGCTCGACGAATCTCGGGAAATTTCCCGCTACATGATCGGATTGCTGGTGTTTCTCGGATTGCTTGGAACCTTCTGGGGACTGCTTGCCACCATCAACTCGGTGGGGGGTGTAATCCTCGGACTGGATGTGGGGCAGCGTGAGTTCGGCCAGGTATTTAGCGAGCTGAAAGCAGGCTTGCTCAAGCCGCTGGCGGGTATGGGCACCGCGTTTAGCTCTTCGCTCTTCGGGCTCGGGGGATCGCTGGTGCTGGGTTTTTTGGATATTCAGGCGGGACATGCGCAGAACCGGTTTTACGACGGCCTGGAAGAATGGTTGTCGGGGATGACCCACTTTATCGACGAACCGGTCTCCATGGAGGAGGCCGAAATGTTTAAGCGAAACAACAAGTCAGAGGAGTTGGCCAGACAAGTCTCCGAATTGCAAAGAGAAAACCGGCTGTTGCGAGAGATGCTCAACGATGACATGCCTCAAACAGACTGAGCGACGGAGATAGCCGGTAATGCTCGCCAGTCGCCGCCGGGATCGCAGTACCATCAATATTTGGCCGGGATATGTAGATGCCCTGTCGGCGCTGTTGATGCTGGTTATCTTTACCCTCCTGGTCTTTACATTGGCTCAGTTCTTTCTTGGCGAAACCCTGTCAAATCGTGATCGGGAGTTGGCTGATCTCAATGCCCGGCTGAAAGAGATCAGCAGTCTGCTCGACCTAGAGCAGGACAAGACCCGGCAACTGAACGAAAAAGTGAACCACATCTCGGAGGAATACAGCCAGAGTCTGGAACAACAGTTCGAGTTGTTCGGGGAGGTGGAGCGGCTTACTGGTATTGTCGAAGCGGACAAAGATCAGATTGCCTTGCAGCTGCGCACCCTCGCTTCCCTCCAGCAAGATATTGGGGCACTGCGCCGCCTGCGGGATAAGCTGGAAGCCGACGTCGGAGAACTGTCGACAATGTTGTCCGGTCGCGAGGCGGAGCTCGGTGAGCTCAGGGATAGGAGCAAGGTATTAGAGGATCGGTTGGCCGAAGAGCAGGAGCGAACGCTGCTCGTCCAGCGGGAAATAGACCGCAAAGATATCAGGATCGAGGAGCTGTTGCTGATCGCCGAATCTGGCAAGACGGCTCTTGAGGAGGAGCGCCAGTTGACGGCGAGTGCCAGCGCCCAAATCGATTTGCTCAATCGTCAGATCTCGGCGCTGCGGGACCAGCTCACGGTCATCGGTCGCGCATTGAAGCTGGCGGAGGATAAGAACCGGGGCCAGGAAGCGGAGATCGCGGATCTGGGCAAGCGTTTAAACCTGATGCTGGCAAAGCAGGTGAACGAGCTGGAGAGATATCGCTCGGAGTTTTTCGGGCGGCTACGGGAGGTACTGGCGGAGAATCCCAATATTCGAGTTGTGGGGGACCGCTTTGTGTTTCCGTCAGAGTTATTGTTTTCCTCCGGTTCCGCTGAGCTAGGAGAAAATGGCAAGGGGGAACTTGCCAAGCTCGCCGCGACCCTAGCGGATATTGCCAGCCGCATTCCCGGTGATGTGAGTTGGATACTGCGCGTGGACGGCCATACCGACCGTCAGCCGATCAACACCGAACAGTTTCCATCCAACTGGGAGCTGTCCACCGCCAGGGCGGTATCGGTAGTGCGTTACCTTATCTCACAGGGAATTGCCCCAAAACGGTTAGCTGCGACCGGGTTCGGTCAGTATCATCCGGTGGATGATGGGGAGACCGAGGCTGCTTTCCAGCGAAACCGCAGAATTGAGGTCAAACTGACCGACCGATGAAGGAGGCCAAACGAATGGGTTGGAAATGGAGCGGGGTGAGCGTGCTAGGACTGGTGGTTGCCTTGGGAGGATGTACTCAGGAGCAGCAGAATCGGCTTTCCCGGATGGGCGTGACCTGGCTGGAAGGTGACTATCGAGTCACCTACGCGGATGGCAGCCACGTCAAGAGTTGGGATGTTCGCGATGGAAAAGTGACTAGCGAGCCGGAGAAGGGCTACTATTATTTCTGGACCCGGGTAGATGGGAAAAAGCTGTATGTACAGACTCCCATCGCCAGAACTTATCTCGAGGAACTTCCGTCCCGTTGACGCTGCTCCCATCATGCTAATTCCGCCGATGCGGTGAGTCATGACCATGACGGATGTACCCACTGGGTTGTGATCATAATCTCCGACGGATCGCTCCCGCAGTTCAAAAGCTGTTGATTCGCGTTTATTCCCGCTATATTTGATCTTTGTCGACCCTAGCAAGCCGTTGCGCAAGTGGGAGCGAGACAGGGGATTCAATACGGGACTGACTATGAAGAAGGGCAAAGATAAGAAAAAACACAAAGACAAGAAACAGGGCAAGGGGAAATCGGCGCTTGCCAAGCGGTCACCAAAGATGCTGGAGAAGGAAATTGTCGCGCTGCGCCGGGAGATAAGGCTCCGTGACGAGGTTATCGAAGATCTCAAGCGCCGTCAGATTCAGGACTCTGCTGCCAGCATGGCAACAGAGCCGGCACCCATGGGATTGTCGGAATCCAAAAAGCAGGGTGTTGCGCTCGCACACCGTAAGGCTTGGGAGCGGCATCAATACTTACGGTCCCAATATGAGGTGCATCTTGAGTCCGGTGTGGACAAGCAGCGTGCGAGAATGATGGCGGATGGCGACTTACGTCGCCGCTATGGAGATGATGCCGGGTATACCGAGGAGCAACTGGACGCGATTTTAACCTAAGTAGCGGATCATGGGTTTCGCTAACGATTTGAGGCCTCCAACTCTCTGCAAGCGGTTGCTAAACGGCTAGAGGAAATCGTTAAGCTTCGGAACGATTGTCGTTGTACCTGTGGCGCCGGCATACCGTATGTTTCTTACTTGAGGCAATATACGGCTGTCAATATCCCGGTTTTAACGGCGACACTCCTCGGCAAGATTGCCAAATTTTCCGCCTCTGATTTCGAATGCCCACGCCGTTTGCGATGTAATAATCTTGTAACAAAAAACACCCAGAATAACGCTGGGACGTAACTGGGATGTTATGTCATCGGAAAAGGATTTCCGCAGGGATGCGCCATCCGGTTCGAAGTCTTGATTTAACCCGACCTTAGTGTCGGGTTTTTTTTCGGAAGCAGACTGGCAAGGATGGAGGTCCGGAGAGTTATCTGAAATCGCTTTAAGGAATAGAGAACGGGTATAATGCCCTTTGTGACTATTTCATGGCGATTCTCATGTATTCGGCTTCCTCGGTAGGCAGTTTTTTTACCGCGCTCAATGATTTCAAGCTGAATGGCATGATGATGCGTTATAGCCGATTCATTCCACGGCTATACAACTACTGCCTGGGTATAGGGATGGTGCCGGGCAAGATTATGCCTTCTAGGGCTTTTTGCTCGGACGAAAGTCAGGGTTTCCCCATAATTCTCATTGCAAAACAGTTTGGAACCTTCCCATTCAATCATGGGCTCGTAGGTGGGGTGGTTGCCACTGACCGGCATGGTCCGCATTCCTCTCATGGTGAGGATATGGTGATTATCCAGGCAAGCCATGTCGGCTACGATCCAGAATCGCGTAAATTCGGTATCTACCGCCGCTTGCAAACCGAGGATTGTCGCCATAGTTCAAACTGTGGAAAGGTGATGGGTATACTTCTCTGGTACCAAGAAGAGTATGAATTCGCGAGCAGAAACATAATCCTCGAGCCGTCGGGTGATACACGCAGAATTTCGATCAACAACCTGTTACTGAGAACCGGGCGTGCTGAGGGGCTGTTCCTCGATTTGGAGCGGATCATCGCCTGGGATGATAGGGGAAATCCTCGATTAGTGCGTTCTCTCAGTACTGCGCGCACGTTTGAGGCGGCACCGGAATTTATCTCCCGGGTGGGAAAGTGTTGGCCCAGGGAAGGGGAAGATCCTGTCCCGATTGGTAAGTTGCTGACGCCGGATTTGTTTAGATTTAAGCGCGATCTGGTTGCCGATACCGAAAGCCAGGGACATCTTGAGCAGAACTTGATTGATCCCATGCCCTGGATCGTCACGCACCCTGAACCGGCTTTAGCCGCGGCGCAAATTAATACACAGGTGGAATTCGATCGGACTTACCGATCCATATTAATGGAAAAGGGCTATCTGGGCCGTAAATTATTATTCATTGCTGGGTTGAACATCGATATCTCACCCCGCCTGGAACAGATTTTTCCTTTGACAAAATTCATCCCGTGGGCAGCCTATGTGCAGGCTGCCGATGGAAGCCATTTCATTCTCGAGCAAGAGCAGGTTTTTCATGCATTGGCTAACAGTGATAGCACCAACCCCAACGAGATCGACTTGGAAACGGCTATAGACGAGATGGAAAAAGCTAAAGAAATAACGATTTCGTTCGATTTCACAGAAACCATAAATTGATCTCAGGGATCGAGAGAAGGACGGCAGATGCTAAACCCACATAAGAAACTGATTTCATTTGATATTGTTGAGTTTACCCGGGCAACCAACTGTCTGCTTCGATCGATTGCAATTCAGGAGAAGTGGAAAAAGCCTTCCAAGACACGTCGCCGGGTATTACACGTGGTTAACAGTGCGGAAGGTATTGCTAAGATCTCCGGTAAGTTCTCAATAATAGATGCTACTTTATTGTTTGGACTAGTATATTTTGATTTCGACGTTCCAAAGGCCACAAACTTTTTAACTCGCTTTTTCGCCTTCGTGGATATGGCTGAGGCAGATGGAGTGATGTGGGATGAATTGGGTGATGATGAGCCTGGGGTCACATTGCCCGAAGATACGCTGGAGATGGCGGCTAATCTGCATCCTGAAGCCCTACAAGATTTTATGGTGGAGGACATCCACGATAGGGCCAAGCGCTTGAAGCGGAAATACCTTCACAAATTTAAGAAGTCTCGGCGAGAACGCCCTTGATGAAAAGAATGAAAATCCGGTAATTCAATAGGTTACTATTAAACTCTCGATTGTTTTTCGAATGGTTTTCGTGGTTAAATGGCCCAAAAAGCAGTGGGGAGTATGGGGGTTTTTCAGTTTTCTCCGATCCGAATCACAAAATCAGGTGGTTGAACCCATTGTCACCATATTGTCACAATAATAAAGTAGCCTTTATAGAAGTATAGATCCGGCTAGTGGAGGGAAGTGGTGATCAAGAATAGTCTCGAAAAGTTCGATTCTCCTATCATCATTATCAACCAGACTTACGATGGCGAGGACTGGGGTGTGATGGCCAGCTATATTAGCGACAAAGAGGTCCATGATATGGCGGGGGAGGAGGCTGTATTTACTGAAGTGGGCTGGCATCTTAGCGTAACTCTCCCGAATTTGGATGATATTTCTTTCGAGCAGGTTTTTTCTACCCCCGAAGTTGCCCTGGAGTTTGGCATTGAGCAGATCCTGAGCGGAGCATTGTCTGGTGTGAAAGATGTTGGCGGTGAGGTGGATGATGGCACCAGCCAGTTTGGTAAATACGCCTCATTTGATCATCTGTTTGGTACCGCCCCGCGGATTCGTACAGGCTGACAATCGACGCCGGTTTACTAACGGTAAACTGGTAATCAGTTTTGTTTGTAAGGGCAGGGTAACTTAATACCTTGCGGATCGTTTGACGCCGTGCGTCAAAACAATGGAACCGCCCCGTGCCTTTCCCCCTGGCACAACATTCAATCCCACATGCCGGGCACTTTCCAGAATTTTCCTGTCACTACTTGCGGTATCTACCGTCATTATTCCGGTTGCGGCCTGGGAAACGATGCGCTCCGGAACTGTCGTTTTCACCCTGGAATCCGCACATGAAACAGCGTTTTTAGAAGTGACTGTGAGCCTTTAGGTCTGGTACCCCAAGAGACTACAAGTTCAGTATCAAGGGTTGCTCGGTTGCGGTTGGTATGGAACTACTAAGTTCGGTAGAGCAAGAGAGAATCTTGGGAAGAGGGGATTGGGAGCATGTTTACCGGCGTGTAATGGAAGATTCGTGTACTCGTACGCGACAGCACCCGTGGATATATCCTGAAATATACGCAGATAAAATAATGGCTAACATCGCGATAGAAGGACAGTTTAAGGAGAGGGAACATGGTAACAAGGCGAAAGGTTGGTTTCCGACATCCACACGATGCAAGGAAAAACACTGGGCGTCTCAGAACAGTAGCGCAACGTAAAGCCGATTATGCAAGGGGAAGAAGCGTTTAAATAGGGTTAACGTGATCTGATCTAACGAACGCATCATTGACCACAAAGTTTGCCTTCTGAATTTGGCAGAAGAGCTGGGTAATGTCTCCAAAGCCTGTCAGCTGATAGGGCTTTCAAGAGATACTTTCTACCGTTACCAATCAGCGGTAGAAGCAGGTGGAGTTGAGGCGTCTACGGGGGGAAGGGTACGTGGCTCACCTAGCCAGTTCATCCATTATGTTAATGCGAATCATTCATATTGACTAACTGGGGTATCTCGACTTAACTCCTAATAACTGTGTACTCGCGGTGATGAAGTGAAGAGAGAACGTTAATGACCAATAGGGAGAAATAGACATGGCACTTCTCAGTAACCTTACAGATACCAAGCTATCAATCTTCAAAAACCGTTTTACCTTTGTTTCAGTTGGATTTCTGCTGGCGACAACAGTAACTATCGGAACGCTTTCAGCAGCACCACAAAGCAAGCCAAACGGACCCTGGCCAACGGATGAACAGACTCTTTCACTCGCCGCATTGCGCGGCTACGAGCAGCTCTGGAAGACTTTGGAAAGTATTGAGAAGTCTGCCAAGGGTGCATTTGAACTCTCGGTCGCACCAAGACAAAGCAATACTGGCCGCGAAATCCCCGTAGTGACCATCGGCCATGGTCCTGACAGTATTATGATCATCGCCCAGCAACACGGTAACGAGTATGTAGTTAGCGAGGCAATGATTCAGCTGATCAAAGACTTGTCGGACAACTCTGCAGAATCTAAGCGGATACGAGAAGCTATCACACTCACCGTCGTACCGAGGGTCAACGTTGATGGTTTCGACGCGGAAGTCGAAGATGCATTCGGTAACACACCACCATGGCGACAGAACTACGACCCCTTCTGTGTTGCTGGCCCTTGCCCGCCCTTCTATCAACGTGGCCGTGGATACGACATTAACAGGTACCATTCGTACCTGGATGAGGCTGATATCGATCCCTACGTTGGTGGACCCAATCCCGTTCCGGAATCTCTAGCGATGCGAGAGCTCTATGATGAGCGTCAGCCGTTAGTGGTGATTGATTTCCATCATCAGGGTTCCTACGTCGATCCAGATGGAAACCTGATTACCGGTTCGACCTTGTGGCCTAACGCAACGGCAGCAGCTATAGCCCTTGGCCGTGAAGCAGAATTCGAGGATGCCGTCGTTTTATCCAAAAAAGTCGTGACGGTCATGGCTCTCGAACTCGAACAATATGGTTACGCGAATCTCACGCTATACCCAGGCACCACCACGCCGGGAATAGCACGCAATGCGTATGGACTCCTTGGCGCTGGATCGGTGCTATTCGAGATGCGGGGTGGAATCGGGACCAAGTCTAATGGCTACATTACCAAGACAGCCTACAATGCCGCCAAGGCGGTAGTTGCGGCGCTGGCTGACGGGTCACTTTTCGATGCAGACGTCACTATTGCCGAAGGACTTCCACCTCGGGGGCCGGGTATCGGTGCCCCAAATGAAGACGAGGCAGAAGTTGAATAGCCGAATTAGGTGAAAGCGGCGACTCGTATCTAATCCTCTGATGTAATACTCGGCATGCCCCTCTGTGTGGAGGGGCATGTTCTTGTTCGGGGATTTGATAGTCCGGGTACCTATTCATAAACAATCCGTGTGAGACAGTAAAGCGTTTGGAGCGGTTGCTCCAATAGCCCGACTTACGGAATTGATTAGGAATAACTTCCCGAAAAATTGTGAAAGGCTATTACGTAATTAGCCGAGCAGCTTCCCCCCCTATGCCCCCTGAAGTCTCCCTTCTTCTCCACCTTTCGTAAAGTCGAGGCGCATCCCTGCAGGGGAAGGGGCCACTCCATAACAACTTGAACAGAATAACTTGAGAGCGCTTATAAACGTAAGCGCAAAAAAATCCTCACTCTTACTGTTTGAAGAGTATTTCCGCATGAACAGCTTGAGTCCAAAGTGACCCATCTACAGGAACAGCCTGTTGCGGGACCGGCTGTTGGCCTACGACATCCTGCAAATGGATGAAACACCGGTGCGGGTGCTCAGGGAATCGGGCAGGACGGGGCAATCGAGATCCTATCCGTGGCTACAACGCGGTGGGCGCCGGATCGGCCGGTGATGCTGTACGACTACGATCCTGGTCGTGGTGCCTTGGTGAGCGGATAACATAAGGCCGCCAGAAAGGCGGCCTGGAAGGGTAGAGTCTTGGTGTACGGGGCTCAGTCTCCCCAGGATCCCAGCAGTCCGGATTCCTCGGCTGCCGGTACTTCGGTCATCCCACTGAGACCAGAGACCCCCTGCCCAGATGAAGTACCACCCAACCCGCGGCCCCTGCCTCGACCGGATGCCCCGCCGGCAACGCCGCTGCCTGCATGTCCGTCGTCGTTTCCGCGGCTGCTTTGCCCAAAGCCCTGACCCGAGTGACCGCTGCCCGAGTTGCCGTCGCTATCGTCGTCGTCATCGTCGTCATCGTCGTCATCGTCATCATCGTCGTCATCGTCGTCGTCATCATCATCGTCGTCATCATCGTC
>JAGRGP010000169.1 GCA_020445415.1 Gammaproteobacteria bacterium
CCACTGCCTGAACCACCGGAGCCACCGCCTTTGTTATGAACCAAGTACCCATCGGCGATATAGGTGTTGTCCCCATCCAACAGAAGATTGTAAACCGATTCGTGAGGGTCGGCTTCAACCGCATCAATCGCCCTGACTCGCACTGGTTCGAATGCAGGCTCCCAGGCGATCTGCCGAGCAGTCGCACCAACACCGATTCCCGGCAGTTCCCGGTATCCAGCAAACATCAACAAGCTATCTCCGACCCGCATGGGCGCTACCCGCAGATGCGCGTTCTCCCGAAACGTCGCTGCTGGGCTGATGGAGCGCCAACCCGCCGTCGACATGAAGGGATGCTCCTCGGTCACAAAGGCCCGTCCGCCATTGATCCGGTACAACAAGCGCTCCGCCAAGGGTACCTTTTCTACTTCACGAACTCGGTTGATACTTCCGTTATTACCCAATACCTGGTCGCCAACCTTGACCAATTCGATGGCCTTCTCGCTTCCATCCGCCATGCGAACCCGTGTCCCCGCGCGGAAACAGGATTTGGCAAAGGCGGAACTCCACCCCAAACTACCGGTTTCCACGTCCATCACCACGGGTGCCAAAACCAGCGCGGCGGCCAGGGTCGAGAAGGCAATCGCCCGAATTGGGCGAGGGCTCAGCGAGCGCTGTTGTTTTCTGCGTTTGTTCATGGATCTTCTCCTTCCGTCGTTATGCTATTCGGTTCGTTGTCTTAGCCTTCGAGTCATCCTACAAACAACTGCTTCTCATTTAGATCAACGGATTGGAGTACATTTTTCTTCCATGCCGGTGGTATTTTTTTTAAATACTTGGGTGTCCGAAGTTGCCAGGTAGGTGGCAATGGCTGAACGACATCCGTTATCAGTGACGAGATACTGGGTCTTGAGACCGTTCCAAACGACGCAGCTTCAACATGGCCGCAAGACAATGCTGGGTAGCGTCTATACGAATCTGAGGACGGTATCGGCCATTCAGAAACGCCCCGGCATAGGCCTCGATCTCCGGCGCCCTGAGATAGCGGTCAGCCGCAAAATCGAGCTGTGACTGACCCTCCAGAATCTGCAGTTCGAGATTCTTCTCCATCTCCGCCACAACACGCCTTTTCACCATCGCCCGCAGCGTCGGAAAGCCCTGGTGCCTGTCAAAGGCCACAATCCCTTCCAGCATCCCCTCCACCCCATAACAGGAGTTGGATTTGTTACTGACATTGGGGCGTAGGCGGGTAATGTAATCGTGGCTCTGCGTAGCCGCGAACTGTACAAAACGTGAATCACCGGCCTGCTGATAGCGTTTGGATGCCGCCATTACTCCCCAGTGAAAAAAACCGATGTCTGGATGTTTGGTATAAAATTCGATGAAATGCGCGTCTGCCTTCGCCAAGGCCCGCCGAACCGGCTGGTGGCCTGGGAAACGATCGCTTAGATGGGCTAAGGCCAGCCAGATCTCTCCATTGGCGTACGGCGACTGCCTCCCGCTTCCGGGCGCGGACTCGAACCCCCCGTCGGCCATCTGCAAGGCCAGCAAGCCCGTCGTCCAGGCATCGATCCAATATTGCTGGGATGGCGAGGGTTTATCACCGGAGATCAACATCAATGACAGCAGAGCCAACGCGGTAGCCCCTGCCTTCGCTCCCGTTAACGATTCTCCACGGGTCACCAACCTACCGTTTCCCCAAGGCAGCGAATCATGTTGAAAGGCGGCCAGCGCCTTGTTCACGCTCGCCACCACATCCACGTCATGGGTTCCGGTTCCATCGGCATGATATTCAGCCAGGGCGAAAGCTGCACCTGTCTGGCGCACCAAATTGTTCTTCGAAGAATCCTTACCAGTCAGGAAATCATGTTCGTAGCGGAATAACCCCGACCTGAGTTGCGCATCTCGCAAATAGGCCGCCGCCAAATCGATCCTGAGATCGAGCATCTTGCCGGTGGCGGCAACACTCAAAGGCAGCAAGGCGGCAAACAACCCGCCGGCCACGATACGTAAGAGATGCGCGAGATCTCTGCGCCTAGGCGAGGAGGGTTTCATACCAATTACGAGGAATCACTTGGCCAGAGTTCCCAGCGAGCGAAATAATCGATGACAATGGGATCTCCCATTGCAGCGGCAACCGCCCCGTCAATGACCACGGCCCCGGGGGCCTTGCCATCACCTGCCGGCCAGCACCGCATAGCCCAACTCCTGTCTGTACGAAATGCCACAATCTCAATACCCACCCTGCCTTACGTCAGTTCAAGTACCATCTGTGAGAATCAGCTGGGTCCGCCAGTCCTCTTTGCCCTGCCTGCAGGAAAGCCCTCGCCGCTCTTCGCGCGTTCCGTCAATGAGTACCACCTCCCTGAACTCCCGGCAGAAGCGCTGATCCCGACTTTTCAGTGTGCGGATGGGGGATAGTTCCGCCACCACCCGGCCGGTCTCGTCTTGCCAGCTTATCTGTTCCCCACTAGGGCTGTATTCCAGCACCCGGTTCAAGGCCACTCTCACCTCTTCGAGGGACTGGGATCTGGCCGCTTCCAACACCGCCATCTGCTGGTTAATGCGGTACTCGGCTGATAGAAACCCAGTACTGTAACCGACCAATAGCAGTACCACACTCGCCGCGCTAGCCAGATAAGGTGACTGCCACCACCGCTGGCCTGCCTGACTCCCTTGGTGGAGGCGCAGCGCCTCGAGGCTGTCGCCCAACCCCCGTGAAATCGCCATGTAATCGACCTGCCCGATTGAAGCCTTGGCCAGACCTTCCACCCTATGCACCTGCCTGACGTAACGGCTTGCGGCAGAATCAGTCTCCAATTGGCGTTCTATCTCACTGGCCTGCTCCGGTCCAAGTTCACCGTCGATGTAGGCATTTAGCAAACTAGCTTCGATCCCGCCGATGCGCCGTTCAGATTGATCCAGAGCCATGATGTTCTCCAAGGTCCTCGGTTTCTCGGTCGTGATTAGGGTATATGGCGTCGGTAAGTTTTTGCCGCGCCCGAGCGACGCGGCTGGTAACCGTCCCGATTGGCAACCCCAACAGCTCCGACGCTTCTCGGTAGGAGTAGCCTTCCACACCCACGAGTAACAAGGTTACCCGCTGATCTTCGGGCAGTTCGCCGATAAGGTCACGTACCTGACGCAAGGTAATCAGGCTCTCCACCTGCAGATTGCCATCCGTCGAAGCCGGCTGTCGTCCGGCCAGATCGTCGTGACAGCGCGACTTAACCGCCATACGCCTGACTTGGTCGATATGGAGATTTCTGATGGTCCGATACAGCCAGCGCTCCAAATACCCCTCAACCTCCGACATACAGCTCAAGAGACGGGTACAGGCCTCCTGAATGAGGTCATCGGCATTCTCGACAGATCCGGAGAGCCCATAGGCGAACCGACGCAGTTTGGGCATCAACACCACGACCTGCTGATAGACGTGATCACTCAAAAAAACGCTCCTTACTCGGCTCTCATAATTGGTTAAACGCTTGACTACCCAAAATTGCTGCATACCGATGGCAACTTTTTTCCTGGTTTGCGGCCCGGGCCTCCCTTGAGCAGGTCGTTAGCGACTCCAGGGAGCGTTATGTATCTCTGATATAGGGCGGTAAACTTCAGCCATCAGCGCCTCACCCCGATGGCGATAGCCCCAAAAATAGTCGTGCATCGGTGGAAAAAAACGGCTGCTCGTGCGTTTAATATCATGAATCAGCCGCAAACCACACCGGGAGATGAAGTTATGTCAGAGCGAAACAACGTAGTCACCAAGGACGATGAATCGGTAGCCGATACCTCGAGACTGGTCTTCCGCCTGCGCATGCGTTGCGTCGCGTTCGCACTGTTTTTACTGATGTTGTCCGTTATTCCCGTCAAATTTGATCAAGATTCCAATACGCTGATCTTCAGTCAAGCCTCGGCCGATAGCGGCGGCGGAGACGATGATGACGATGATGACGATG
>JAGRGP010000020.1 GCA_020445415.1 Gammaproteobacteria bacterium
CCCTGGACTGGGCTTATCCGCCCTTCATCCTGGCTTCCACCGCATCGGCCCTTGGCTATGAAACCGAAATATTTTTCACCTTTTACGGACTGCAACTGTTAAAAAAGAACTTGTCATTGGAGGTGACTCCGCTGGGTAATCCCGGTATGCCAATGCCAATGGGTATGGACAAATGGTTTCCGGTTGCGCTCACCGCATTGCCCGGCATGCAATCGATGATGACCTACATGATGAAGAAGAAGATGGCAGACAAGGGAGTTGCCAGTCTGGAAGAGCTGCGCGAACTTTGCCAGGAGGCGGAAGTAAAATTAATTGCTTGCCAGATGACTGTTGATTTATTCGACATGTCTCCAGCCGATTTTATTGACGGTATCGAGTACGCTGGTGCCGCCCGTTTCTTCGAGTTTGCCGGCGAGTCCGACATCTGCCTGTACATCTGAACGCTATTTCGGGTTTATAACAAAGCCGCTCTCCAGAGCGGCTTTTTCTTACTTCGGGTTTTCGCCTTGCCACCGCCCAATGGGACGCTCGGACGGGGGCACCGTATTTATTCCCGCCCCGACTGAGCAGGGCCGGTACGTGATGGCGCCAACTCGGTTAAAAGTCGTAATTCATCCCAACGGTGAGTAGGTAGGCACTGGCGTCCTCAAATTTGGCACCGGCCGCCAAAGCAGCGTTGATGTTTTCGCCAGCTTTCAGTTTCAGCGAATCTTTTTTGTCGTACAAGAACGCAGCACCAAGATTGAGTTTGTCAGAGTATTGATAACGAGCTCCCAAGGAGAAGATCTTGGCGTCGGAATCGGGGAGCTCGAAGCCGATATATTTCTCCTTTATGGGCGTTTTGTCATAGGCAAAGCCCCCCATCAGTGTCCATTTCCCGTCGAGCCGGTGGGTGATACCGATACGGAAGCTATTGCTGTCTTGCCATTTCTTCTTGATTGGATCGTCGAAGACGGCGGTGAATACGGGGTTTAAATCCCGGTCATATTTGAAGTCCAGTTTTTTATATGCAGACCAGTAGGTGCGTTCGTAGACCAGTTCCACGGTGGTCCGGTCATTAAAGGTATAAGCAGCGGCGAGATTTAACGCAGCCGGAAGGGGAACGGTAACCCGCGCACCATCATTGTAAACAGGTAGCGGAAACCCTGCACCAGGGAGGCCAGGTGGGACGCTTCCGAACAGCGTGGCGTCACCGTCAACGGTAAGATCGATCTTCGAGCGGTACGTGAGTGCAAGATCCAGCGCATCGGTTGCCCGGAATTGGAGCGCCAGATTGTAGCCAAAATCCCATGATTCTCCATCCATGTCCCTACCGACAGTCACTAGCGGATGGGCGGTATTGGAGCTCTTTACCTTCCCTTGGGAATAGACAGCGCGTAATCCACCACCAATCGAGAACCGATCGTTGAATTTATACCCGGCCGTCGGATTAATCTCGATGGTCTTGAGGGTGAAGTCTTCGGCAAATGCTCGGTTGTCCCCTTTCCAGCGTTTGGTTAGCCCAGCCGGTGCAATCAGTGACAAGCCGAAGCGGGCATTACCCACCAGGGGGCTTACGTAGTGAAAAGTGGGGACTAGAAAGTTCTCCTCTTTGGTCTCGTCGTTGGCGAAACCGGGGGAGTCATTCTTGATCTCTATGCCGGTCAGGTGGATATAGGTAAGGTCCGCTTCGATGGTTGCGCCTTCCTTGTTGAATACCATGGCTGCGGGGTTGTAATAGCTGGCATCCGCCCCGTTGGCATTGGCGATATAAGCCCCTGACAAGGCTGTTGAATTGATCGATTGCTCGGGAATTTTGTAGGCAGCGGACATGGCCTGGGTCGAAACGGCAGCCAAGGCGATAACGAAAACGCTCTTCTCCATATCATTTCTCCTAACTACGTGAATCACGACCAAGGCCAAGCGGTTGTACAGATATCTTAAAAAGAACCGAAGTTGTTTTTTATCTGCGCAGTTGACGTCACAATCTTCAATATTACTTTAAGTATTGAAGTTATCATCTTCAAGGAGTGATTTTCAATACCATACATAGGTTTTTGCGACAGACTCCTGGATTTCTCGTCGATCTGGCTTTTATTTAGCAAATTATGATATAAGTATTGTTTATCAGTCCCCCGATCGGGTTAACGAGTTACAGTTATGGCTGACCGTAGATTGCAGGTTTTTTTTACCGTGGCGCGTCTGCTAAGTTTTACCAAAGCAGCCGAATCCTTGCACATGACTCAACCCGCTGTGACTTTTCAGGTTCGACAGCTCGAGGAATATTTTAATACCCGCCTCTTCGATCGAACCCATAATCGCATTAGCCTCACTGAAGCGGGTAACCGGGTCTACGCCTATGCCGACAAGATCTTCGTCCTCTACAACGAAATGGAGAATGCGGTCCGGGAAATGACTGGCGAGGTAACCGGCTCATTGACAATCGGAGCCAGCACCACAATCGCAGAGTATATGCTGCCGTCATTGCTGGGCAATTTCAAAAAGCGTTACCCAGATATCGGTATTCATCTGAAGGTGTCCAATACCGAGGGAATCGTCTCCATGGTGGAAAACAACACCATCGATCTGGGTGTGGTGGAGGCCCCGGTCGCAAATAAGAATCTGGTAGTTGAACGCTGCCGCGCGGACCATTTGGTGGCGATTGTGCCTCCGGACCATCCCGAGGCACAGCGGGAAACCCTTACCTATGAGGACCTTTTGAAGTACCCATTTATCTGCCGGGAGGAGGGGTCTGGTACCCGGGAGGTGATCAATGAATACCTCTCGCTCGTCAACAGTGGCCCGGATGCGCTGAATGTTTCGATGGAACTGGGTAGCCCGGAAGCCGTGAAAGGTGCGGTTGAGGCCGGTATGGGTATATCGGTGGTATCGTTGGCCACGGTTCAAAAAGAGTTGAGGCTCGGCACGCTGGTTGCGATTAATCTGAATCCTTCCCTGGACCGTCCCTTCTCCTTTGTGCATCAGAAGCAGAAGTTCCGCATGCGGGTTATGGACGAATTGCTGGAATTCGCGCAGACTTACTGTGCCGAGTACGTCAGCGATTCATAGCACAACTCGGATCCTGCAAGGAGCATAAACCAAACGAGCTGCATGGCCCGACAAGCGGTCTGCCTTTGCTGCGGCCGTTGAATCCTTTGGCGTCATTGTTCAGAGAATCAGAGTGCTGAGTTCACAGTCAAAACTTACCTCGGATAGAAAGTCGCTGCTGAAGTGCTTTGCTCTATTGGATAAACCCCAGCGGGCCATGCTGTTGGCTTTCGCCGAGTTCTTGGTAGCGCGGAATGAGGCACTGCCAGCGTCTTCCCAGGCCGTTGAACGGACGCCGGTGCTGCCTAAGAAGATTGCTCGCCCGCGGAAAGAAACAGTGATCGGTGCAATCAAACGGCTCTCCGAAACCTACTACATGCTTGACCGCTCCGAACTCTTGACCGAGGCATCATCGCTGATGTCCGCACACATCATGCATGGCAGGGAAGCCGTGGAGGTAATCGACGATCTTGAGGCATTGTTTGCAACTTACTATCAGCAGCATCAATCTGACTCAACGCCTTAGGTATTATTTTTAATGCAGAATCTTGCTCAA
Source organism: Gammaproteobacteria bacterium (assembly GCA_020445415.1). Taxonomy (GTDB): domain Bacteria; phylum Pseudomonadota; class Gammaproteobacteria; order Chromatiales; family Chromatiaceae; genus HKST-UBA178. Next base: position 3,584 of record JAGRGP010000020.1, read on the forward strand.
TGGTTTAAAAAGTACTTCTCCGATCCCGAGGTCATATTTCTGACCATATTCCTGCTGCTCGGGTTCGCGGTGGTACTCACCATGGGGGATATGCTGGCACCGGTATTGGCCAGCATTGTAATCGCCTATCTGTTGGAAGGCGTGGTGGCAGCCTTTCAGCGGCGAGGCACGCCGAGGTTGCTGGCCATACTGGTTGTATACCTCGCATTTTTGGCATTTGTAACGTTGCTGCTATTTGGGTTATTGCCACAGCTTTCACGGCAGGTCACCCAATTGTTTCAGCAGATTCCAGCGATGATCACCAAGGGTCAGGCGTTGTTGATGCAACTGCCCGTCTACTATCCGGAGTTCATTTCTCAGGAACAAGTAACAGAGATCATCGGAGTTATCCGGCAGGAAATAGCCACTTTCGGTCAAACCGTGTTATCCGTGTCGTTTGCCTCGGTAGTGGGGATAATCACGGTCCTGGTGTACCTGGTATTGATGCCATTACTGGTATTTTTCTTTCTCAAAGACAAGCGGCTAATCCTCAATTGGGTTGGCGGGTTGATGCCAAGGGGCAGGGGTTTGGCGGATACTGTGTGGAAAGACATGGATAGGCAGATCGCCAACTACGTGCGGGGTAAATTCTGGGAGATCGTCATTGTCTCCGCGGCGTGTTTTGTCACCTTTACATTCATGGGCCTCGATTATGCGATCCTGTTGGCGGTGCTGGTCGGCTTTTCGGTGATAATTCCTTACATTGGTGCTGCCGTGGTAACCCTTCCGGTGATCATGATTGCCTGGTTTCAGTGGGGATGGGGGAGTGATTTTGCCTGGTTGACCGTAGCTTACTTTATCATCCAGATATTAGACGGTAATGTACTGGTACCCTTGTTGTTTTCAGAGGCGGTGAATTTACACCCGGTCGCTATAATTGTCGCCATCCTGGTATTTGGAGGATTGTGGGGATTCTGGGGGGTGTTTTTCGCCATTCCTCTCGCCACTTTGGTTCAGGCGGTGATCCGGGCCTGGCCTCGCGAAGAGGTTTTGAAGAATCCCGCGGTGGTTTGACGGCCGCCCCTACCTATCCGGCCGGCTTGGGTGCGATCGGGTAGGTAAGTGAATAACCCGGGCGCTCGTCGTAATTTCGCCCCTCCCCGTGTATCAAACGCGTCAATTCTTTGTCGTAGCCGACAACCTTTCCTGTAACATCAAGAAAAACATAAGGATATTTGAATCCATTAAGCTGGCATGTCTATTGCTTGCTAATAGGTTCAGATAGTGGGAGGAGACCGTTCTATGGCTGCGGGGAAACTAGACGACGATCTGGACCTGGGTATCGAACAGGGCAAGGGATCCAAGAAAAAAATCATCATTCTGGGCGCGGTGGGCATCGTTTTCTTGCTGCTCGCCGGGTTGGGAGCCGCTTGGTTGCTCATGGGCGAAGGCGAATCATCTGAGCTTGCTTCGGCGTCGGGAGACGAGCAGACCCAACCGCAAAAGCCCCATTTATACCATCCACTGGAGCCCTTGTTTATCGTCAACATGCCTCCCGGCAGCAAGGCGAAGTTGCTGCAGGTCGGCCTGCAGGTAATGACGCGGGATCAGGCCATCATCGATTTTGTTCAACATAACGATCCGATGATTCGCCACAACCTCCTCAATTTGCTCGGTACCCAGAGCGACGAAGTACTGAAGACACGCGCCGGCAAGGAAAAGCTGCAACAGGAAGTGGTAAAGAACATGAACCAGATTATCAAGAAACAAGGCGGTCCCGGCGAGGTCGAAGCGGTCTACTTTACGACTTTCGTGATGCAGTAATCCCATGTCTGCCAACGATCTTCTCTCTCAGGACGAGATCGACGCACTACTTCACGGCGTCGATAATGGTGATGTTGAGACCGACAATATCGATCTCTTTGACGGTGAGGCGCATGCCTACGATTTCACCAGTCAGGATCGGATTGTCCGGGGTCGGCTGCCAACCCTGGAGATGATCAACGAACGTTTCGCCAGGTACTATCGAACCAGTCTCTTCGGAATGCTACGGCGGACCGCGGATCTGGCGGTATCCGGGGTGCAGATGCTCAAGTTTTCGGAGTTTGTGCACAGCCTGTTTGTTCCGACCAGCCTGAACCTAGTCAAGGTTCCTCCTCTTCGCGGCAAGGGGCTTTGTGTTCTGGACCCCAAGCTGGTCTTTAGCGTGGTGGACAATTTCTTCGGTGGCACCGGGCGGTTTCACACCAAGATCGAAGGAAGGGATTTTACACCTACAGAGAATCGGGTCGTCAGGATGCTCTTGGATCTCGCCTTCACGGACCTGTGCGAAGCTTGGCGGCCGATTGTCGAGCTTCAGTTCGAATACGTGGGATCGGAGGTGAATCCCCAGTTCGCCAATATTGTCAGCCCCTCCGAAGTGGTGGTGGTGACGACATTTCATATCGATCTGGAATCGGGCGGGGGCGATATGCACATCTGCCTGCCGTATTCGATGATTGAGCCGATTCGGGAGCTGTTGGACGCGGGTGTCCAGAGTGACCGTGGAGACCGGGACGAGCGCTGGGCCCAGGCCATCAAGGAAGAGATCATGTCCGCGGAAGTCGAGTTAAGCAGCATATTGGCTGAGGCACGTATCAGCATGCGTACGTTAGCCCAGCTCAAGCGGGGTGACATCATACCTATGGATATCCCCGATCGGGTGGATGTTCAGGCAGCGGGTATTCCCGTATTTCAAGGACAACTGGGAGTCGCTGACGGAAATTATGCCATCAAGCTACAGCGCTGGCTGGGTAAAAAATCCCACAGTCCCTTACAGGAACTGATGCAACTACCCCGGCAACGGGAGAAATAGGAATAACTGGGTGTAAAGATGAGCGAAATCGAAATCGATTCTAACGAAGCGCTGTCGGACGACTGGGCGGCGGCAATGAATGAGCAACAGACGGTGGAAACCGCTAAGGCGAATACCAAGAAAGCGGCATCCGCAGTGTTCGAGGAACTAGAGGACGAGAATGCGCCCAAGGCAGAGGGAGAGGTAAATCTGGACTCGATTCTGGATGTGCCCGTGGTAATTTCGATGGAGATAGGCCGCACCAAGATCCCGATTAGAAACTTACTGCAACTGAATCAAGGATCTGTGGTGGAGCTGGATCGACTCGCGGGTGAGCCGATGGACGTGCTGGTCAATGGTACGTTGATTGCCCAAGGCGAGGTGGTCGTGGTCAACGAAAAGTTTGGGATTCGTATGACCGACGTGATCAGTCCTAGCGACCGGATCAACAGGTTGCGGTAATGACCCCTCGCCAAGCGATCAAGCGGTGCGCATGGAGCATCTCACTGCCATCCGTGGCGGTTGGGGCAGCGGTTGAGGGCACGGCCGTTCAGGGGCCCGGGCTTCCGGTATCTCCCTTGGGTGCCACTGTTTTCATGGAGACTGCCGGCGGGTTGCTGCTGATCATCGGTCTGATCATCGGTCTGAGTTGGCTGTTCAAGCGATTTGGTAAGCGTCCCCTGACCGGCAAGGGTGGAATGAGCGTGCTGGGTGGGGTATCGCTTGGACCCCGTGAACGGGCGGTGTTATTGCAGGTTGGCGAGACTCAGCTACTGGTCGGAGTGGCACCGGGACGGGTTCAGACCCTATGCGTGTTGGACAGGCCACTTGTGCCTGCAGATACTCGCGATGGATTCGCGGAACAACTGAAGGCCCAAAGGGGAGAAGACAAATGAGGCCCGTTCATCTATTGCTGGGGGTGGCCTTGATTCTTCCCGTGGCGGTACAGGCGGCTAGCGGTTTGGATGCGTTGACCACTTCCCCGAATCCAGACGGTGGTCAGACCTACACCCTGAGCATTCAGGTGCTGTTGTTTATGACCGCGCTCAGCCTGCTGCCGGCGGCTCTGTTGCTGATGACCTCCTTTACCCGCATCGTGATCGTACTGGCGATTCTCAGGCAGGCGCTCGGCACCCAAAATACCCCATCCAATCAGATTCTGGTCGGTCTGGCGCTGTTTCTTACCGCATTCGTGATGATGCCGGTCTTTCAGGAGACATATCAGGTTTCGTTAAAACCCTATCTGGACGAAGAAATCGAGGTTGGTGAGGCCTTGGAGAGGGCTTCCGTTCCGATGCGTGATTTTATGTTCGCCCAAACCCGGGAGACCGACCTGGCGCTGTTTTCGAGGATTGGCGGATTCGATAATCTGCAATCCCGCCGGGACGTTCCATTCTCCCTATTACTGCCCGCATTTGCCACTTCTGAGTTGAAGACCGGCTTTCAGATCGGATTTCTTATTTTTATTCCCTTCCTGATTATCGATCTGGTGGTCGCCAGTGTGCTCATGTCGATGGGCATGATGATGCTCTCACCACTGATCATTTCACTGCCGTTCAAGATCATGTTGTTCGTTCTAATCGATGGCTGGGCACTGGTATTCGGTACCCTGGCATCCAGTTTTCTGGTCTGATCATGACTCCGGATACGGTCCTCGACATCGGCCAGCGCGCGTTAGAGGTTACTACCGCGCTTGGGGCGGTGGTGCTGATTCCGGCCCTGTTGGTTGGGCTATTCGTAGCCATGTTTCAAGCGGCAACCCAGATCAACGAAATGACGCTCAGCTTTATCCCGAAACTGTTGATCGTTGCCATTGTGTTCATGCTCGCCGGTCCCTGGATGCTACGTGTAATGATGAGATTCACGGTCGATCTCATCGAAAGCATTCCCGAGTTAATTGGCTAAACCGGGTGGTATTGGCGATGTCGTTCAGCGAGACACAACTCAGCTATTGGCTGGCCGCCTTCATGTGGCCGTTGATCCGTATCTCCGCGATGCTCACCACGGCGCCGGTAGTCAGTTCCCGCCAAACACCCGTTCATTACCGGCTCGGACTGGCATTGATACTGACCTGGATGATGATTCCGCTACTGCCAGCGCCACCGGTGGTTGATACCTTCAGCTACCAGGCATTGCTGATTCTGCTTCAGCAAGTTGCCGTGGGGCTGATCATGGGGTTCGTGTTGCAAATGGTATTCGGCGCCCTGGTGTTCGGTGGGCAGGTGGTTGCTTATAGCATGGGCCTGGGATTCGCTTCGATGGTCGATCCGCAAAACGGTGTGCAAGTGCCGGTGGTTTCCCAGTTTTATCTCATTCTCGCCACCTTGCTTTTCTTGGTACTGGACGGCCACCTGTTACTTATCGAACTACTGTACCAGAGCTTTCAGACCTTTCCGGTAGCAACGGACGGGATCAGTCGCAATGGATTGTCGGATGTGGTCGGCTGGGGAAGCCGGCTGTTCGGCGGTGGCCTGCTCATGGCATTGCCGGTGATGGCGTCTCTGCTGTTGGTCAATTTGGGGATGGGGATCGTCACCCGTGCTGCGCCCCAGCTGAACATATTCGCGGTAGGTTTTCCGATCACCATGTTGATCGGATTTGTACTGATCTGGGCCAGTCTTCCGGATGTCATGGACAATTTTCAGGTGCTGTTGCAAGACGGCTTTTCGCTGATAAAAAGATTGCTGTTCATCGGGGGGTGAGTAATGGCTGAAAACGATGACGGCCAGGAGAAGTCAGAACAGCCCACCGCCAAACGCTTGGACGATGCTCGTAAAAAGGGGCAGATCGCTCGGTCCAAGGAGCTCAACACCATGGCGGTCACCCTGATAGGGGGGATTACCCTGGTAGGACTGAGTGGTCATATGGGACAAGGGCTTGCGGAGATCATGTCCGACGGCTTTACCATCAGCCGTGCGGATATGTTTGATTCAGGCGCGTTACTGCGCAGGTTGGCGGATGGGGTGGTGGATGCCCTGGCGATCCTCGCTCCCTTATTTGCGGCAGTTGCCATAGCGGCTATTGCCAGTTCGCTGGCACTGGGTGGAATCGCAGTCAGTGGTGAGGCGATGACACCGAAACTGAGCAAGCTGAACCCACTCAAGGGGATGAAGCGGGTGTTCTCGGTCAAGGGGCTTGTCGAGTTACTCAAGGCATTAGCCAAGTTTGTCCTTATTGGGGGTACCACCGGGTTATTGCTGTGGGTGTTGCTGGACGACTTTGTCGCGCTTGGCCGAATGGGACTTGGGCCCGCGGTCATGGAGCTGGCGTTGCTGGTTGGCGGCTCTTTTGTGCTAATTGCCGCCACGCTGATCTTGATTGCCATGGTCGATGTCCCCTTTCAGCTGTGGGATCACCGGCGCCAGTTGAAGATGACGCGCCAGGAGGTTAGGGAAGAGTTAAAGGAAACGGAAGGACGTCCGGAGGTAAAGGGCCGAATTCGCAATCTACAGCGTGAAATGGCGTATCGGCGAATGATGGATCAGGTACCCCATGCCGACGTGATCGTCACCAACCCCACTCACTATGCGGTGGCCTTGAAGTACGACCCAAATACCATGGCGGCACCCCAGGTAGTGGCTAAGGGGGTGGAACTGGTAGCCGCCAACATACGGCGGGTAGGAGAGGAGAATCACGTACCCATTATCGAAGCAGCAGCCTTGGCGCGAGCGATCCATACCCATACGGACCTCGGTGCCACCATCCCCGCGGGGCTCTATCTCGCGGTGGCCAAGTTGCTGGCGTACGTGTTTCAGCTCAAGGCATACCGGGGCGGGCAGGGAGACAAACCCGGCCTGCCGGAACAATTCCCGGTGCCGGACGAGCTGCAGGTTCCCGCCGCTGACGGATGATAGAGAACTCGCGCCACTGATATGAACGCAACTGCTATTCTGGAAAACGTAAAGAGCGCGGGAGCCCAGGGACTGGGGGCACCGTTGGTGTTACTCATGATGTTGGCGATGGTAATCATCCCGATGCCACCGCTCGCACTGGATATCCTGTTCACCTTCAATATTGCGCTATCGCTGGTGGTACTGCTGGTGGTGGTGTATACCCTCAAACCCCTCGATTTCAGTGTATTTCCAAGCCTGTTGCTGGTGGCGACGTTGCTGCGGCTGGCATTGAATGTCGCCTCGACCCGGGTGGTGTTACTCGAGGGTCACCAAGGCGGCGACGCCGCCGGCAAGGTGATCGAAGCGTTTGGAGCCTTCGTCATTGGCGGCAACTATGCCGTGGGTCTGGTGGTGTTTACGATTTTGGTGATCATCAATTTCGTCGTGGTTACCAAGGGTGCGGGACGCGTTTCTGAAGTGAGTGCCCGATTCACATTGGATGCCATGCCCGGCAAACAGATGGCAATAGACGCGGATCTGAACGCTGGCATCATCGGCCAGGAGGAAGCGAAGGCGAGGCGCGAAGAGATCGCCTTGGAGGCGGACTTTTACGGCTCCATGGATGGTGCGAGCAAGTTTGTCCGGGGTGACGCGGTGGCTGGCATCCTGATCCTCGTGATAAACATCCTGGGCGGGCTCGCCATCGGTATGTTGCAGCATGACCTGGATTTTTCCAGTGCCCTGAGGTTCTACGCGCTACTCACCATCGGTGATGGGCTGGTGGCGCAAATTCCATCGCTGCTGTTGTCTACTTCTGCGGCGATAATCGTCACCCGGGTCGCATCGACGCAGGACATGGGGGGGCAGATCCTCAGCCAGATGATCTCCACACCGAAATCGCTGGCGGTTGCCGCGGTGATGTTGGGGCTCATGGGGATCATTCCGGGAATGCCCAATTTCGCCTTCCTCAGTCTGGCGGCGCTCGCTGGTGGTGGGGCCTGGTGGATCTATCGCCAAAAGCGAAACGTCGCCCCGGTGGACCAGCCCGCGCCGATCGCCGAAGTGCCCGTGGAGCAAAAGGAGCTGACCTGGGACGATGTGCAGCCGGTGG
>JAGRGP010000170.1 GCA_020445415.1 Gammaproteobacteria bacterium
TGGATACCGCATAGGCACCCCAGTATGCCCGTCCCTTCCTGCCAACAGCATCCGAGGTAAACAGGATAGATGCATCTTCTGCCTTGCGTAACAACGGTAGGCAGGCCTGTGTAAGCATGAAGGGGCCATTGAGGTTGGTTTGCATCACCTGATACCAGGTTTGAATGTCATAGTCATCGGTGCGACTCAACAGACGCAGTTGCGCCGCATTGTGGAGCAGGCCCTCCAGCGAGCCAAATTCGCTGTCCAACGTTTCCGCCAGGGTAAGAAAATCGTGCTCAGTGGCACCTTCTAGGTTCAGAGGATAGATGGCGGGCTGGGCTCCACCCGCCGACTCGATGGCGTCGTACACCGATTCCAGCTTGGCCAGGGTGCGTCCCAGCAATACTACCGTGGCACCATGAGTAGCCAGCGCAATCGAAATTGTTTTGCCAATTCCCGCGCCGGCACCGGTTACCAGAATAGTGCGTCCAGCTAGCAGGTCATCAGGAGGCAGGTAGTGGTGCATGTAGGGCAGTTCCTGGTAGGTGTCTCCAGAGTGCCGGAATGACATCTCCGGTCCAGGGAGCGCATTATACACATCCCCTCGCCTTGTGGTTTAGCGATGCCGCCAGGCTGCCCAGAATTTTCGTACCGGAGTCAAGCTTGTGTGTTGCCGCAGCAAGTCGATGCCCTCCCGCGAGAGTTCTTGGAGTAACACAGCGGCGATTGCCGAGAGGCGGACTACCGGACCAAGGGCGGAGGTCGTCGACACCGCGCTAATCTGCCGGTAGCGAGACTCAAGCGCCTTTGCCCTCTCCCTTAGCATTTGGTCGAGTTCCGATCTTGTTTTTAATCCAAGCAGATCTGCCGGGGCGAGGCCGAAGCGGCGTTGCTCCTCGAGTGGCACGTAGCAGCGTTTGGTGCGCAGGTCACGTCCCAGATTCCGCAGTACCTCCACATGATGCAAGAAGCAGCCGAGTTCTTGCGCTACGCGGAGCTGATCGTTCGATCCACCGCCAATTCGAGTCAGTAACTCGGTGAGAAAGCCGGTGGTGTCACGGGCGTGATTTTCCACCGCCACCCAGTCGGCCGGAATGGTAGGTGTAATCTCCCATTCCACTCGGGAGAGGAAACTGTCGGCGTAATCTTCCGACAGGCCGAGGGAGCTCAAGAGTTGAGGATATCGACGTGCTACCGGGTGAGCCGCTTCACCCCGGTGTGATCGATTCAATTCCTCCCGCCACCAAGCGAGTTTTTCCTGGGCAACAGCGGGGTCCGCGCATTGAACGGGAATCCGGCGGATTGCCAGGTAGAGTGCGGCGGCCAAGGCTAATCTGGACCGCAATCGGCGTGGCGAGAATCGAATGGCATAGTAATAGCTGGATCCAACCGGTGAGAATTCGTCCGGAAAAGGGTGGCTATCATCCATTAGTGGCGGGTATCAGCCAGTCGAGTACCTGAAGTGGATGGGAGATTATTCCATCTGCGGCCCAGGCGTCGGGCCTATCGCTCTCGCCGATATATCCAAACGAGGCGGCGAGCGTCGTGGTGCCTGCCCGGCGGCCTGCCTGGATGTCTCGTTCCGCATCACCGACGTAAAGTGTTGCCCTGGGGCTGGTGCCTACCAGTCGACAGGCGTGGAGGACAGGCCCCGGATGGGGCTTGCGGTTTTCGGTTGTGTCGCCACTGATAACGCAGGCTGCTCTATGGGTTAACTGAAGCTTTTCCACTAACGGATCAGTCAGCCACCCGGGTTTGTTGGTTACCACGCCCCAGTATATGGCACGCCGTTCCAGCTCCGTAATGAGTGCTTCCATGCCTGGGAAGAGAGTGGTTTCGCGAGCGATGTTGGCAACATAAGTATCCAAGAACTCCCGGCGGAGGGGATCGAAGTCTGGGTTTTCTTCCTCGATCCCAAATCCCAGCTTGAGCAGGGCGGCTCCACCGTGGGAGACATGGGGCCTGATTGTTTCGAAGGGAAGCGGCGGTTGGCCGTGCCTATCCAGAGTCTGGTTGAGGGCAAAAGCCAGATCGGGGGCAGTATCCGCCAAGGTACCATCCAGATCAAACAATACCAGCCGTGTTGGCACCGTTTCCCGTGGTTCAACAAGTCCCATCATTCTCGCAGCTAACCAAGTAGTTCACGTCCACATCCCGGGGAGCGAGACGGTACCGACTGGTCAGCGGGTTGTAGACCATGCCGGTAATTCCGGTACAGGTCAGACCGGCCTCCCTTATCCATCGGTCCAGTTCAGAGGGTCGTATGAATTTAGAGAAGTTGTGGGTTCCCTTGGGCAGCAGACCGAGCACATATTCGGCGCCAATTATCGCAAACAGATAGGATTTCGGATTGCGGTTAATGGTGGAAAAGAACAGTTGGCCGCCAGGCTTGGTGAGTGCTGCGCAGGCCTTTACCACAGAACCGGGGTCTGGCACGTGTTCGAGCATTTCCATGCAGGTGACGATGTCGAATGTTCCCGGCTCCTGGGCTGCGAGCTGCTCGGCCGATATCTGTCGGTAATCGACCTCGAGGTTTGACTCCAGCAAATGAAGCCGCGCTACCTCGAGCGGTGCCTTGCCCATGTCGATGCCGACAACCTGGGCACCGGATCTTGCCATGCTCTCAGCCAGGATACCGCCACCGCATCCTACATCGAGCGTCCGTTTCCCCGGTAGGGTGGAACGGCTCCGGATGAAATCCAGGCGCAGGGGATTGATCTCATGCAATGGCTTGAACTCGCTTTCGGGGTCCCACCAGCGGGAAGCCAGTCGTTCAAATTTCTTGATCTCAGTGGGATCTACGTTGCCGGTATGATCAATCATTCCTCTGCCGCTCTTGACGTTCACACCGCTGAGTATATCGCATTGTCATGACCGAGCAGCAGAAGTTGGGTGACATGATTGTGCGAGAGGGCACCGGGGAGGACGGAGGGTTCCTAACAAAAATCGAACTGGATTGTCACCCAGGTTAAAGCTGCGCGGGGTGAAACCGGATCCAATACCCTGGTCGATGCGCTGAGGGGCAGTGGATCCGGTTTGCTGCGGGAACGGGTTAGAATGCCAGAAAGTACACGACGACCGCGGCGCCGACTCCACTCATCGCCGCGAGCAGGGCGAATAGGCCGGCCTTGCTTGAAGCCTGCCGCTTAACCTGGGAGAACTCCTGCCGGATATTTTCCATTGCGTGCTCGAGTTCTGGTGTAAAGGTCTCTCGAGCGGCACGTTGGCCCATATTGCGGGCGGCAACCTTGGCGGTCTCGTCGGCAACCGTGGAAGCGGTCTCCCGAGCGATCTCCTGAACTTGCTTGGATACCGAGGCAGAGCTGAGAATATCGTTGCTAAGATGCCTCCTCAGCTCATCGATTCGCTCTTCAAACAAATCACTTTGCACCTCCAGGCGATTATCGAGGCTAGTTTGCAGGTCGGCTAGGGCGAGCTCCTGCTTGAAGCTATCGAGACGGGCATTGAGCAGTTCCTGCAGTTGCGTTTGTTGCTGCTGGAAACGCTCGTCGAGAGTCTGTTCAAACTTCCTCAACTTCTGGGCAACCAAAGCGGCAACAGAGTCCTCAATATCGCTGAGCTCCAAACCTAGCGCGCCACCCTGATGGGCCTCCGGTGCGTGGGACGTGGGGCTGGGGCCGGCATTGAACGGGAGATTAACGACATTATCCATTTCTGGGTTAACGACAGACGATTGCTCGGGGAGAGAATCCTTTGTCGTTGGGGCGGTGGCACGGTGGTTGGCACCGATCGCTTGCTCAACCGCCGTTAGTATTTCCTCGAGTTTGTCGGCAGACGGGGGTTTGATAAGTGTTCCCAGTGCGCCATGAGACATGGCTTCACGGAGATACTCCTCGCCATCGTTGGAGGTACACATGACCACCGGAATATGCGCGGTAGCGGGGTCGGTCTTGATCTTGGATGTGGCGGACAGGCCATCCATACCCTTCATCAGATGATCCATGAAGATCGCATCGGGCCGGTTAGCCACCAAAAAGTCCAGGGCGGCCTCCGCGGAATCGACCATTTCCACCTCGAAATCATGCTTCTGCAGCAACTTGCTGAGAACAAACCTTGCGGACTTTGAATCGTCCACCAGAAGAGCTTTTCTGGCCAGCATGCTCACCCCCGTGCCTCTCGTAGTTTGGGCCAAATCCAAATATGCTGTGATGCTAGCGGCCGGCCGTGCGGAAACTTGAACGGGATAGCCCAGGCCCGTTTATTCCAGGGATTCTTGCACAATGCCGTCTAGCAGCTCGCTCAAGGCGGTTTCGGCCGCCGTACCCTCGCCGAGGAATTGAGGGCGCCGGAAGGCCAGGTACGTGTGACCGGGATCATCGGGAGTGCGATAGATACTGATAGTTAACGGGCAGCTTGCCAGGTTGGCCGGATGGGCCAAGGACATACGGTAGGACATCTGGATGCTACAGAACTCCAACGATTCGGCGTGTTCATACAGGCGTTTTTCCAATCCGGTATCTGCCGCAGTGCGGTCCAGCATCTCACTGATGTGCAGGGTGTTGGTAATTACCATGCCCCGTCCGGTGATGGCGAGTTCCAGGTTTGACTTGATATCTTCGTAGTCACCGTCACTCTGGTAGACGACAATCGGGGAGCCTCCGTCGGTGACCGGTTCCGCTGCGCAAGCTAAGGCTACCGGTAGTGCCAGCGTAAAAAAGAGCAATGCCTGGATTTGCATGGTATGGCTACTCCAGAGTTTGAAATAGGTAGGCGATAGCCGCCGGTATTGACCGCTTAGTTGTCGCATGCGGCGATCCGGGTTTGCCACGCTGTGGCTTTGGAGAGTATCTCCGGCAAGTTCATGCCGGTTAGCTGTTTACCCTTCAATAATTGCCTGCCAGCGACCCAGACGTCGGTTACCTTATCACGGCCTGTGGCATAGACTAGCTGGGAAACTGGATGATACACCGGTTGTGTCTCCGGATCACCTAAGTCGACCGCGGTGATATCGGCCGCCTTGCCGGGCTCCAGGGAGCCGATGCGATCGTCCAGGCCCAGCGCTCGCGCGCCATTGATAGTCGCCATTCGCAAGGCGGTGTGTGCCGGAAGCGCACTGGCGTCACCGCTTACCCCCTTAGCTAACAACGCGGCACTTCGCATTTCACTGAAAAGGTTGAGGTCGTTGTTGCTGGCGGCGCCATCGGTGCCTAGCGCAACGTTGACCCCCGCATCCAGTAGTTTGGACACCGGACAGAAACCTGACGCCAGTTTGAGATTGGATTCCGGGCAGTGAACGACACTGGCGCCAGTTGCGGCAAGGCTCGGCAATTCGTCGGGCTCGAGTTGTGTCATATGCACCGCAATCAATGAAGGGGAGGCCAGCCCCAACTTAGCGAGCCGCTGTAGAGGACGGCAACCGAATTCGGCAAGGCTATGTCTAATCTCGTCCTTGGTTTCGTGCACATGCATGTGCACGGGGATCTCCAGCTCATCGGCAAGCGTTCTCACCCGCTCCAGCGGGCCGTCGGAGACGGAATACGGGGCATGGGGGGCAAAGGCAGTGTGCACCAGACTGTCATGGCGGAAATGATCATGTACTTCCAGGCCCTTGCGTAGGTAGTCATCCCCGTTGTCGGCCCAAGCCGAAGGAAAGTCAATCAAAATCAGCCCCACAACCGTACGCATGCCCGCGGTAGCCGCTACCCGGCCTGTGATGTCGGGATAAAAGTACATATCGTTGAAGCAAGTGATGCCGCCACGCACCATCTCGGCGATGGCGAGCCGGGTTCCATCCGCGACAAACTCCTCGTTGACCCACCGTCGCTCGGCGGGCCAGATATGATTGTTGAGCCATGACATTAATGGCAGGTCGTCCGCCAGCCCTCGTAAGAGGGCCATCGCGGCATGGGTGTGGGCGTTGATTAAGCCCGGGATCAGGACATGGCTGGGCAGGTTGTGCTCTATCCTGGGCTGATAACGCGCAGGGGCTAACTCGGACGGGAGAAGTTCGAGGATTTGCCCGTTATTTACAGCTAACGAATGATTTTCAAATACACTGCCAGCCGAATCCACGGGGACAATCCATCGAGCATGTATCAAACTATCTATCTTCAAGCTATTACCCCAGTTTTCGATGTCCTGCTGGTAAGATGCACGAATTTGCCATGGGATTGAAGCCGATGAAAGAAGTTTCGTTGGAAATCACCGCATCCGCTGACCGGGCCATCGTCTGGCAGGGCGACCGGTTATTCCTGCTGGATCAGAGGAAGCTGCCATTGCAGGAGTGCTATGTCGAGCTATCGACGGTGCAGGGTGTGAGCCAGGCAATTACCGAGATGGTAGTCAGAGGTGCTCCGGCGATCGGTGTAACCGCTGCCTATGGCGTGGTGCTGGCCGCTCGCCATCGTTACCGGGAGTCTGCTGACCATTGGCGTTCGATGATAGCGGAAGATCTGTCTCGGTTAGCCGCTTCCCGGCCTACGGCGGTTAATCTTTCATGGGCTATACAGCGGATGCGAGAGGTGCTGAAAGGATTGCCGCCCGGAGACCCGGTGCCGGGGTTACTGGTAGCCGCCCGGGAGATTCACGATCAGGATGTTGCCGCCAACCGGCGCATGGGCGAGATCGGGTCCAGATTCATCGAAGGGCCGACTTGCGTAATCACCCATTGTAACGCGGGTGGCCTGGCAACCGGTGGTTACGGAACGGCGCTTGGAGTTATTCGCAGTGCTTATGCAGCGGGGTTGATCGAGCGGGTGTACGCGGATGAAACCCGGCCTTGGCTGCAAGGCGCGCGCTTGACCGCCTGGGAGCTGCACCGCGACGGAATACCGGTAACCCTGTTGACCGACGGTGCCGCGGCAAACCGGATGGCCCAAGGCGGAGTCAGCTGGGTCATCGTAGGGTCCGACCGGATCGCCGCCAATGGGGATGTGGTCAACAAGATTGGTACCTACGGCTTGGCCGTGGCGGCCCGATTCCACGGCGTGCGTTTCATGGTCGTGGCACCAACCTCGACAATTGACCTGTCCATCGGATCGGGTGCGGGGATTCCCATCGAGGAGCGGGACCCCTCGGAGGTGCTGCAGTGTGGCGGATCCCGGCTTGGTCCGGTTGGGGTGGACGCCTGGAATCCGGTGTTTGATGTTACCCCGGCCCATCTGGTCGACGTGCTTGTCACGGAACGGGGTGTGATCGATGCTCCGGATGAGAACAAGGTGGCAGCATTGATGAAGGCGTCCTGATGGCACGCTAAGGCGGGTTTCGGGGGGATAAATTCAGAGCGGTACCCCAGTGGGTATGGTAAGATTAACGGCTGAAATTTAGCTGCTAGCAGGGTGTGTCCGGGAGCCGGATAAGGCGCGCCTCGCGTGAGGGAATCACTACCTTTTATGACCGAATTTGCCAAAGAAGTTCTTCCGGTCAATCTAGAAGACGAAATGCAGCAGTCCTACTTGGGTTACGCCATGAGCGTGAT
Organism: Gammaproteobacteria bacterium; assembly: GCA_020445415.1. Classification (GTDB taxonomy): domain Bacteria; phylum Pseudomonadota; class Gammaproteobacteria; order Chromatiales; family Chromatiaceae; genus HKST-UBA178. The sequence goes on from JAGRGP010000170.1 coordinate 7,421, forward strand.
CGTGGGGCGCGCGCTTCCCGATGTTCGTGATGGGCTGAAGCCGGTGCACCGGCGGGTGCTCTATGCCATGAGCGAGCTCGGTAACGACTGGAACAAGCCGT
>JAGRGP010000171.1 GCA_020445415.1 Gammaproteobacteria bacterium
ACAGCGACGAGACCAACATGGTGGCATGCCAAGTTGCATACACGCTGTTTCACACGCCCACCAAGATCGCTCGGGTGAGAGCGCCTGAATTTACCAAGTTTCCCCGACTGTTCGAAGAGGGTGCACTGCCCATCGATGTGTTGATCAGTCCGGAGCAGCTCGTCACCGAGTATATTATCCGGCTAATAGAAAATCCCGGTGCGCTGCAGGTTCTCGATTTTGCCAATGGCCTGGTCCGGCTGGCGGCTGTAAAGGCTTACTATGGCGGCCCTCTGGTGGGAAATGAACTGCGGCAACTCTACGACCACATGCCCCATGTGGATGCCAGGGTGGCGGCGATCTACCGCCGCGGGCGGGCTATCCAGCCCGAGGGGGACACCATCATCGAAGCGGATGACGAAGTGTTCTTCGTTGCGGCCACACAAAACATTCGCGCGGTTATGAGCGAACTACGGAAGCTGGACAAGCCATTCAAACGCCTCATTTTTGCCGGTGGTGGCAATATCGGGGTACGGCTGGCCAGTGCGCTGGAGGGCCACTTCCAGGTAAAACTGATCGAACTCGACAAACGGCGCGCGGCGGAGATCTCCGAGGGGTTGCCCCATACCATCGTGCTGCATGGGGATGTGGCCGATGAAAACCTGCTCTTGGAAGAAAATATCGAAAGCACGGATGTGTTTTGCGCGGTGACCAACGACGACGAAGCCAATATTCTCTCGGCGATGCTGGCAAAGCGCCTCGGTGCTCGCAAGGTAATGGCCCTAATCAATCGTCACGCTTACGTTGACATGGTGCAAAGTGGTCCCATAGACATCGCGATATCGCCTCAACAGGCCACCATCGGCAGTCTGCTCCGCCATGTGCGCCGGGGTGATGTCGTAATGGTGCACTCACTACGCCATGGAGCGGCCGAGGCGATTGAGGCTGTCGCCCACGGTGACCCCCGGTCTTCCAAGGTGGTAGGGCGTGCGGTAGAGCAGATCGCGCTGCCCCAAGGAACCAGCATCGGTGCCATTGTGCGTGGCGAGGAAGTGATCATTGCTCATCACGATACCGTTATACAGCCCGAGGATCATGTAATTCTCTTTCTCATGGACAAGCGCCGGATCGCCGAAGTGGAGCGCTTGTTCCAGGTTGGTATCACCTTTATCTGAGCGCCCATGAATTTCAGCTCGGTTCAGCGCATCCTCGGTATTTTGCTGATGCTTTTCAGCCTCACCATGCTACCGCCGGTAGTCGTCTCCCTGGGGTATTCTGATGGTGCCGCACCACCTTTCGCGCTCGCGTTCTTGCTTACCTTACTGGCAGGGTTGAGTTGTTGGGCTCCAGTGCGTAGCCACAAGCAGGAGCTGCGTTTGCGGGATGGATTCATGGTAGTAGTGATGTTCTGGAGCGTCCTGGGATTGACCGGGTCATTGCCCTTCGCGCTGTCTACCGATCCGCACTTGTCGTTGACGGATTCGGTGTTTGAGTCGATCTCCGGTTTGACGACCACCGGAGCCACGGTGATCACCCATCTCGAAGTGTTGCCCCGGTCGATCCTTTACTACCGCCAGCAGTTGCAGTGGCTGGGCGGGATGGGAATCATCGTGCTCGCCGTGGCCGTATTGCCAATGTTGGGTATTGGAGGTATGCAGCTTTACCGGGCGGAAACGCCGGGTCCGATGAAGGACTCCAAGCTCACCCCGCGAATCACCGAGACAGCCAAGGCGCTTTGGTATATCTATTTGGGCTTGACGGTTGCGTGCACCATGGCTTTCTGGGTCGCCGGGATGACCCTTTTCGACGCCATTGGACACGCTTTTTCCACCATCGCCATTGGTGGCTTCTCCACCCATGACGCCAGTATGGGTTATTTCGACAGCACCTTAATCGAAATGATAGCCGTGGGGTTCTTGCTGGTCTCGGGTGCCAACTTTGCGCTTCATTTCACCGCTTGGCGGCGCAAGAATCCCTGGGTGTATTTTGCCGACAGCGAGTTCAAGTTTTATCTGTTGATTCAACTCGGCGTCGCCATGTTTGTGGTGTTGGCACTCTACTTTACCGGCACGTATCACGACTGGGAGGAGGCCTTCACCCTGGGACTTTTTCAGGCGGTGTCCATCGGTACTACCGCGGGGTTTACCACCGCGGACTATTCGTTGTGGCCCGGGTTTATCGCCATTACGCTGCTGTTTACCAGCTTCGTTGGTGGCTGCGCTGGCTCCACTGGCGGGGGCATCAAGGCGATCCGCTTTCTGTTGTTGGTGAAACAGGGATTGCGTGAAATTACTCGCCTGATTCATCCCAGTGCCCAAATTCCCATTCGCATGGGGGGAAAGAGTATCCACCCACGGGTCGTCGAGGCGGTCTGGGGCTTTTTCGCCCTGTATGTTGCCAGCTTCACCTTCATGTACATTGCCCTGGCCATGACGGGGTTGGATCTGATGACCTCGTTCTCGGCCGTCGCGGCTTCAATCAACAACCTGGGTCCGGGGCTGTCCGGAGTCGCGTTGAACTACGGGGGAATTAACGATCCCGCAAAATGGGTGCTTTGCTTTGCCATGTTGCTGGGGCGTTTGGAAATCTTCACGCTGCTGGTGCTGCTTACCCCTGCGTACTGGCGCAAGTAGTCGATCATTTGCTGCGCCGAATGGCGCTTGGCGTGTTAATTTGCACGGTGAGTTGTCCTATGGGCTATGTTTAGGATGATAGCTGGGCAAACAGGCGGACAGGAGTATCGAAGATGTCGCAATCACCGAATAAGAACGACCGCGATTGGACTGAAGAGATCGCGGTAGCGGGTAGCGAGCTGGTTGACCGGGCGAAGAAGCTCGTAGCCGAAGGAAACGTGCGCCGGCTGATCATTCGCAGGCCAAATGGAGAGAGCCTGCTGGAGATTCCGCTCACCGCCGGAGTAGCGGTTGGCGGGGCAGTGACTATCATGGCCCCGGTCCTGGCGGCACTGGGTGCATTGGCTGCCTTGTTGAGCGAGTTTAAGGTTGAGGTGATACGCTCCGACAGGTTGATCGAGGATTCAGATAACCGCCCTCTCGACAAGGAGTAGTCGTTTAACTTTAGTGTTCCGGGCTGGCAAGGGATACGGCGATGCTTCGCTGGAAATCGATATGAATCAGTCGGAGATCTACCGGCTTACCATAGAATCCGAATGCCCCAAGGGCACGCACTTGTGACGCGACTTGAGGGCTCGCCATGCCGCTGCAAACGGCTATCCGGACCTGTGGAAGGCATCTCTTAAGCGGGGAAAGCAGGTGGGTCACCACACCGTCCGGTAGATGATAGTCGAGCAGTGCAAATTCGAACTCCGGGCCCGTCGCCAGCATCGCCATGGCTTCTTGGCAACTGGTTGCCTGGACCACCCGGTAACCCAGGAGTTCCAGTTCCCAGCACATCATCAGCCTCAATGCGCTGTCGTCCTCGACAAGCAGCAACCGCCCGGCCGGTGTCGCAAGGTTGCCTGGAGCCTTCATGCGGCGAGGACGCCCCGGAGTTTCTCCCGCGCCCGAAATAACCGAGTTCCTACACCGGCGGGGGTGATGCCGATCTTCTTGGCGATCTCTTTCTGGGAGTACCCGTCGATAACTTGCATGATCAACGGGGTGCGGTATTCATCCGCTAATCCGTCAAGTGCACGGTGCAACACAAAGGCCTCCGTGGAGGTATCATGGCCGCATTCCCGGGTAGTCAGGACATCGACCGGGATGCTCACCTCCACGGGCTGAAAGCGTTCGAATCGTCGCGCGTTTTCTCGCCGTAAAATGGTCAACAGCCAGCCTTTAGCCGCGTTTGTGTTGTGCAGGTTCTCCACTGATCGCCAAGCCCGCAGCAAAGTTTCCTGTACAAGATCCTCAGCGGTGTGTTTGTCTCCGGCGAGCCAATAGGCATAGCGTCTGAGGTCTCCCTCGTAGCGTCGGTAGAGCTGATTGAATAACCGGTGGCGGGCGGACTCCCGGGCGTGGTTGTTAGAGTAGTTACACTCGGTATTCTGTGGCGTCATGGCTTACTCCGTTCCTCTACGATAATCTGTGTAGGGATCCTTAGCAGGACCTGTGCCATTCATTTATCTTGTTGATAATATTAAATTAATCTCGGATGGCAATGTCTTCGACTGTAACAAATCGTTGTAACGAAATATTACGTACTCCAATCTGCCGTGCGGGCGGTTTCTCGTTTTTACGACGGTGACCATGCCCCGGAAGCGGGTTGATAGGTCCCGGTAAATGGATGGCTCACCGGTCGGCGGTGCGTGACTGGTCTAGGGGTTTGTGACGGTGGTGAGGTGTTACAGCGGCTGTGTTTTCCCTCGGGGAAGGCTATTTTTGCACGACAGTCAGGTCGTATTTCTTGATCTTTCGGTCGAGGGCTGGGCGGGAGATACCAAGAATCTCGCAACTTTTTCCTTTATGTCCGCCGGTGTGGTCGAGGACCCGCTGAATATGCCAGGCTTCTACTTCGTCCATAGTCTTTAGTGGTGCCTGCTGCATGTCCGCGAGGGGGGTATTTTCCTGGGAGCCCTGGTTGTTGCTGTGCCCAGGCGGCGGTTGTCGCTGCAACAGCAGCAGATCGGGGGTCAGTGCACCGCTTCGGGCATGCACCATGGCCTGGGTCAACAGATTCTCGAGTTCACGAACGTTTCCGGGCCAGTGATAGGCTCCGAGTTCCGCCAGGGCGGCGTCGGTGACTGCCAAGGAGGGTTTATGGATCTTGGCCGCAATTTTTTTCATCAGTGCGGCGGTTAGCAGCGGAATGTCTTCAGGTCGCTCCCTAAGGGGAGGCATATGAATGCTGACCACTTTCAGGCGGTAGACGAGATCCTCGCGGAAGCGCCCCGCCCGTGCCTCAGCGAATAGATCACGGTTGGTGGCGCTGATGACCCTGGCATTGGTGGTGATCAGCTGGGTACCACCCACTCGTTCGTATACTTGCTCCTGGAGCGTACGCAGCAATTTCGCTTGCAGGGGTTGAGCCAATTCTCCAATCTCGTCAAGAAACAGGGTGCCGTCTTGAGCCAATTCGAACTTTCCCTGTTTGCGGCTGGTAGCACCCGTAAATGCTCCCTTCTCGTGTCCAAACAGCTCGCTCTCTAGCAGCGTATCGACAATCGCGGCGCAATTGATGGGGACGAACGGGCCGTGCAGGCCGGAATGGGCATGGATCAGCCGGGCCACTACCTCCTTGCCCGTCCCGGACTCGCCGCTGATATGCACCGGCGCACCACTCCCCGCACAGAGCGCTATTTCCTTGCTTACCTGCAACATGGCGGCGCTACGCCCGATCATTTCCCGCTGTTGCAGCGTATCGTCGTCAGAGGGCCGCAGGGCTTCCACTTCCCGGGCCAGTCTGCGGTTTTCCAGAACGCGGTCCGCAACTAATTGCAGGGCTTCGGTTTTTACCGGTTTGTGTACAAAATCGGCAGCCCCCGCCTTGATCGCCTCGATGGCGAGTTCCAGGTCATGTTGGCCGGTCATCATGATCACACTCTGGTGATCATCCTGGGCATGGATCGTGGTCAGCAGCTCCAGGCCGGTTCCGTCCGGGAGCTGCTGATCAAGCAGTACGAGATCGAAGGCGCTGGTTTTCAGAAGCGCCAGTGCCTCGTGGCACGAAAAGGCTCCGGCCACGGTGAATCCGCTCTCCTCGAAATGGAGCTGCAGCATCTGATTGAGGCTGCGATCGTCTTCGATGATCAGCAATTTCTTACTCATAGATCGTGCGTCGTTGATTACCCGGTCAGCTACGAGTGTCGCTGTTTAAAGTAGCATATTCCCTAACCGGTTGGGGCCTAGCATACTGAGCGGGCTTCTGGAGTGCTGGTTGAAGCGGATCAGGCAAGGAAAACTCAAACCGGTGTAGGCGCCCCTTTGCGGAGGGTACTAAAGCGCGTGGTTCGAAATGCCGTGGTTACCCGGCAGATGAGCAGCAACAGCGGGCTGCCATAGGCTCAATGGGGGAGAGGGCCCGGGATTGCCGGTGGTTCCTTAAGCCGCTTTCGGGAACAAAGCGCAGTCAGGGTTTGGCTCCCCGGCAGGGCAAACCACCCGGGGTATCGAGCCAGGGTAGGGGGGATCCCCAGCGCCAACGGGTCGCTGATCGCAGAGTACCGCCTCGAACCCGCGCCGCAACAGGGAGTGCCGGACGCTGCTGGCAAACACCCCCGGAGGTTCACCGCCGGTTGGGCTCCAGGGGCAGACGCCAGGCGGCAAGTCCGAGCGTCAACCAGCCACCCATCAGCGATAACCCGCCGACGGGAGTAACAGGCCCAAGCCACTTGAACTGAGTGAGTGCCAGCAGGTAGAGGCTGCCGCTGAACAAGAAGATGCCCGCCAGAAACAATACGCCGCTCCAGAATAGGATTCTGGACGGGTGGTGGAGGGCGAGCAAACCGACCACAAGCAGGGCGGGAACATGCATGCCATGATACTGGACAGCGGTCTCAAATGCGCTATATAGCTGAGGACTGACCGAGTGTTGGACGCTGTGGGCGCCGAGGGCACCCAATGCCACGGCGAGCAGGCCGTTCAGGGCTCCCAGGGTGAGAAAGGTTTGGGCCATGGTAGTCGTTTCTCTGGTTGAGGTTGCTGAACTGGAATGGGCAATATAGCGGGAATCCGGCGAAAGTGTATGGCGATTCGGTGGTTGTGCCGGATATCTCTGGTAAGATTGGCCGGCAGACTGGATTGAGGGTTGGTTCCGAATTAACCGCAGGGACGGGACGGGGATCAATCGACTAGGTGAAGCATAGCAATAGTTTGCCAAGGCACCAGTACAATGGAAAAGGCGAGATGAGCGGGAGCTGGTTGGCAATTGTTTGCCGATATGGTGTGAGCCTGGTGCTGTTGGTCGCGCTGCTACCGCTGCAGAGCACAGCGGAAACCCTGGTTTTGGTACAGGGCTACCAGGCAAAGGGGGATGACTGGCGCAGCCCCGGGATTATGAACGCCTTGCTACAAGCCGGTTGGCGCGACGGTGGCCAGCTGGGGGAGGGAAGCGCTTCGTTGCCGGTTGTGCGGGGCCCACGCTTTTTTACGGTAGACCTGATCACCGATGCACCCCTGATGCACCAATTGGCGCAGCTTCAGGAGTACATGGCGCAAATCAGAAACGATTATCCGGAAGAAAGTCTGATCCTCGCGGGACACTCTGCCGGCGGCGTGTTGGGGCGATTATACATGGTACAAAACCCAACCTCCGGAGTTGCTGCGTTGATTACCTTCGCAAGCCCGCACTTGGGCACGGAGACCGCCGAGCTGGGGATAGTACTGGGTAATAGCCCATTGGGATGGGCAAGCCGGTGGCTGGGGGCGAACGATCTGCTGGGCCGCTCCCAGGGGTTATTCTTCGATCTCATTCGGGAACGGCCCGGAAGCCTGCTATTTTGGTTGAATCGGCAACCCCATCCAGTAGCACGCTACATATCCGTGGTACGCGATGAAGAACGATCTTGGGTCGGTGATCTGATTGTGCCGGTGTGGAGCCAGGACATGAACCAGGTTTACGAGCTGCGTGGCCGCGCGGTCAGTATTCCCAGCGCGGGAACCCACGGCCTCAATGATGAGGACGGCCGGTTGCTGGTGAGAATCTTGAGTCGATTGCGCCACTCTTGAGATCATCGGCCGGGGTTCTTGCCGTAGATTGTATAGGCGCACCACATCTCCCGACCCGACGCAGGCGGGAGCGGAAAACTTTGGGGCCAATTAAACGGCCGCTAACCGGGAGGCCCGCCATTGAAAAAAATCGTGACAGCTGCCGAGGCCGTATCCTGTATACGTGACGGTGACACCGTGGCTACCAGTGGGTTCGTGGGTACCGGATTTCCCGAAGCCTTGGCTATCGCCCTGGAGAAGCGCTTCCTTCGTGTTGGCTCTCCCCGCGATCTGTGCCTGGTGTATGGGGCCGGGCAGGGCGACGGGGGAGACCGGGGACTAAACCACTTCGGACACCGGGGGATGGTAAAGCGCGTGGTTGGGGGGCACTGGGGACTGGTTCCCAAGCTGGGTGCCTTGGCTCAGGCGAATCAACTTGAGGGGTACAATCTGCCCCAAGGGGTGATTACCCACCTGTATCGGGATATCGCCGCGGGGAAACCGGGGACCATTACCCATGTGGGGCTGCACACGTTTGTCGATCCTCGCCATGGAGGGGGCAAGATCAACGACAGCGCCCGGGAAGATCTGGTATCCGTGATCGAGATTGAGGGGCGCGAATACCTGTTCTACCGGGCGTTTCCGATCACGATTGCTTTGCTTCGCGGTACTACCTCGGATCCTTACGGCAATGTGACGATGGAGCGTGAGGCTCTGACTCTGGAGGTCCTTTCCATTGCCCAGGCGGTTAAAAACTGTGGTGGTAAGGTGCTAGTTCAAGTGGAGCGGATTACCGAAAGACATCGGCTGAGTCCGCAGATGGTCCGGCTTCCCGGTATCCTGGTTGATCAGGTAGTCGTCTCGGAGCCACATCTGCATATGCAAACCTTTGGCGAGAGCTACAATCCCGCCTATACCGGCGAAGTAACCTCCCCTGCCGATCGTATTCCACGGATGGCACTGACTCCCCGCAAGGTAATTGGCAGACGGGCGGCCATGGAGCTGGAGGAACACGCGGTAGTCAATCTTGGAATCGGCATGCCCGAGGCGGTAGCGGCGGTCGCCCACGAAGAATCCATACTTGAGCGCTTTACTTTAACCGTAGAGCCCGGGGGTATTGGAGGAATACCGGCGGGAGGGCTCAGTTTTGGCGCGGCGACCAATCCAGATGCCATCATTGACCAACCGGCGCAATTCGATTTTTATGATGGAGGTGGCTTGGATCAGGCCTTTTTGGGATTGGCGGAGGTCGATGCCGAGGGCAACGTGAACGTGAGTCAGTTTGGAGCGCGTATGCCGGGCGCGGGTGGGTTCATCAACATCAGCCAGAACGCCA
>JAGRGP010000172.1 GCA_020445415.1 Gammaproteobacteria bacterium
CATCGACACTGACAAAACCCTTGTACCCACAATAGCTTCGCTTACCCTTCTTCAGCCAACGCGCATCGGGACTATTCGCCTGCCGAGGCTCTATCGATTGCCTTCAGGATCTCGTTCTGGTTGTACGGTCGGTTGCGTTCTTTGATCCTTTCGGCGGTGAGTTCGAATAGACGTGACTGGACGGCTTCCTCTACCAGGGTGAATCATTGAGCGAGGAAGGCGACCGCTCATGGGGTTACCAATGGCACCACTCACTCCGGGGGAGTGAGGCAAGAGCAAAGGTAGAGATGCCTTGTCTTGTCCGTCCAGCGTTCGTTTTCGGGCAGCTGTGGGTGATTCGATGTATGAGGAGCACCGCAGACGGTCACTACCGAATTAGACTGATTGAGTCCTTTATTCATCTGTCGTCCCTGTGTTTCGTCAAGATGACGGTGCGGGCCCACCATGGGTCAACCGCGGATCGGAGACCTTCTTAAAAACCCACGCCACTTGATGCAACGCAATTAGTTTAGATGATTACAATTTTTTATTTATGGTAATTTGTGTTAGAAATTAAGTTAGAAGAGGGGACTACTGAAAAAGCCAAACCTCCCGTAAGAGAGGGACGGAAAGTCACGGGTTCTTATCTCAAGATCAGCCGGACTGCCGAGTGTGACAGGATCACACCGTCGGTGGTTCGGTTTTTTTGTTTGGACGAAAAGTCATCCGGGGTCCGATCAAAACGGAATAACACATGGGCTTGACGCAGATAGCTGATGCCCACGGGCCTCCCCCTTCCAGTGAAACGTATCAGTAACATCGCGCATCAATGCGACTTTTGGAGGTTGACATGAGCACCAGACATTCATCCCTGTTGTGCGGGCTAGCGCTGCTGGCGGCGGCGGGTAGTACGATGGGAGATTCACTTCTTACTCCCATGGAGCAGCTGGGCAAATCGATATTTTTCGACGATAGACTTTCAATCAACTCAAACCAGTCCTGTTCCTCCTGCCACGGTCCTGAAGCGGGTTGGACCGGACCCGATAGCAACGTCAATGCGGGCGGGGCTGTGTATGAAGGCTCGATTACTGGTAGGTTCGGTGACCGCAAACCACCCAGTGCCGCCTACGCGACACTGAGTCCGATCTTCCATCAGGACAGGAGTGGCCTGTTCGTGGGCGGCAATTTCTGGGATGGCCGCGCCACCGGTGAGCGACTCGGTAATCCAGCCGCCGACCAGGCACTGGGGCCTTTTCTCAACCCGGTCGAACAAGCGTTGCCCGATCCCGCCTGTGTCGTATTCTTGGTCTGCACTAGCAGTTACCCGGTTTTGTTCGAGGACGTCTGGGGTGCGGCGGCCTGCGGTATCGCTTGGCCGGCGGATATCGAAACCACCTGTGCGACCGCGGGCGGTACGGTGGTTCTGTCCGCCGATGACCGCACGACGTCCGACTTGGCATACGATAATATTGGCCTCACCCTTGCTGCTTATGAAGATTCTCCCGAAGTCAATGCTTTTAGCTCGAAATTCGACTATGCGAAAAACGGCATGACCAAGCTCAGCAAGCAGGAGCAGCGGGGATTTTCCCTGTTCAAGGGCAAGGGCAAGTGCCGCCTTTGCCACCCAGTATCGGGTAAGGAACCGCTATTGACCGATTTCACCTTCGACAACCTGGGTATCCCCCAGAATCCCGGGAACCCAGCGGGTGTGGCGCCTGATTTTGTCGACCCTGGCCTGGGCGGTTTTCTGAAAAATGCCGGCTACCCGCAAGCGGTGTACGAAGAGGAGTGGGGCAAGCAAAAAGTGCCAACGCTACGTAATGTCGATTTGCGTCCTGCTCCTGGCTTTGTCAAGGCATTTGGTCATAACGGCTATTTCAAAAGTCTGGCTGGAATCGTTCATTTCTACAACACACGCGACCTAAAGTCTGTCTGTCCGGGCCCTTACACTGAGTCGCAGGCACTGGCAGCAGATTGCTGGCCGCCACCTGAGGTTAAGGAAAACGTCAACAGAGAGGAGTTGGGAGATCTCGGCCTGACTTCAGAGGATGAGGCAGCCATCGTTGCCTTTCTAAAGACATTGTCGGATGGATTCACACCGTAATTGAAAGTTCCGGCCGTTATCGCCAGGGCGCCTGTCTGAATACGCGTCCTGGCGGTAATCTGGTCGATCGATTTGGTGTTACCCGAGAAAGATACCGATCTGAAGTCTTTCAGCTGCGGGCGCCTCTACCGGGGCTTGAGTACTGCACGCGTGGTGATTCGAAGGTGGTCACAGTCGTGCTGGAGCGGTTTACCCAACACCACCAAGTTGTCGGAAACGGAAACTGCGGCTACGGGTTCAGGCACTCAACACGTCATCAGAAGAAGAGGAAAGCTGGAAAAATTTACGTTTTCGAAGGCCATGATCCAGACAATCCGGGCGTGTCAATCTTCGATACAAATGCCGGGTCAGCCTTACGTGCAAATCGACAGAATTGAGTAAAGCGAGCGAGAAGCCTGCATATCTCGAAATGAACCGATTCCGGGATAACGCAGTGTTCGAAGTGGATCGACACGTACAGGGGTTCCTTGCAGTGTTTCATGCATGCGATGACCAGGCTTAGTGCGATTAGACTGATCCATTCATCGCTCATCAGTAAGACCCTGACGAGAACCTCTGGGATATGAGGCCGTGGGATTCGGGCTTATCCTGTCGACTTCGGTTGAGAATGTTTCCCGTCAAGTGTCGCCAGGGCGAGCGCCGAATGCGCATAAGCTCCTCCGGCACGCATCTCTGCGGCGACCCAGATCGCTTCCATGATCTCCTCCGCTGTCGCGCCTTCCCTGGCCGCGCTCTTGGTGTGCCCCTGAATGCAGTAGGGGCATTGGGTCACGTGGGCAACGGCCACCGCTATTAGCTGCTTGGTCTTGGGAGAAAGCGCGCCGTCTTTAAAGACGGCCTTGCTGAACGCGCGAAAAGCCTCCTCCACATTCGGTGCAAGGCTATGGCGCCTGTCGGAAAGTGCCTTAGTCGGCTTGGGGTATAGGTCATCATTCATCGCGTTTTTACCTCCCGGAATAGAGAGAAATATGTAGCTTTCGTTAACATGGAGGTCCTCGGGGAATCTATCTGTGAGGAAGCCAGAGGAGCGTTTAGGGTGCCGCTCTTTCGGATGTGCTCACGCGGCGCGACCACGTCTCGACCGCACGCTACGCTCAATGGCGGCGAGCGAGTAAACACCGTGGACCGGTGGGCGGGTACAACGCGGTTGCGGGCTAGCACCTGTTCCACATCGGTGAGATCTGTTTCGATACTTTCAACTGTCCAGGGGGAAAGCCCGTCGGTAACAGCCATCCCGCACAGGGCATTTTCCAGATTAACAACCGGGTCGATGTGGCGCATGATCTGTGTCACCGAGTTAGGGTAGCCAGTAGGTCATCATTTGGAGTCAACCCGTTTACAACCCCAGGGATGGAGCTGAACCCTATTGTGATCGAGGAAAGGCCGACACACATGAGGGGTCTGGTGCTGACTGTTCTCACGTTCGAGCTGTGATGCAACATTTCATGAGACCTTCTACCTTCTACGCCGGCGTTCGAAAAACCAGAATATCGAGCTACTCCGATATCTAGCAAGCGAAATTAGTCGCCTTTTAGTATCGATAAAATCGATAGAAAAAGCGATTACAAGTTGGTAATAAAATATATTCCCGATAATGAGCATGTCTGTTTAGGGCCTATCATTGCTTGTCTATTTTGTTCTTCATGCTAAGATAGTAATTAATTACTATCTTTTATGAGAGGGTGCTTTGAATAGACGTGCGAGGAACCTTCCGGCCGATGAACGACGGGCGGTGACGGTTGAGGCCGTGGTGATACTGGCCGCATCGAAAAACCCCAGCGAAATCACTACGGCTGCTATTGCCAAGCAGATGAGCCTGACCCAAGGCGCGCTGTTTCGTCATTTTCCAAACAAGGAGGCGATTTGGTGCGCGGTAATGGAATGGGTGGCGGAGCGTTTATTGACGCGTATAGATCACGCATCGCAAGGTATCGAATCACCGCTGGCAGCGATGCAGGCAATGTTCATGAGTCACGTTGAATTCGTGGCCGAGCATCCCGGTGTCCCCAGGATATTGTTCGGAGAACTTCAGCGCATCGAACCGACTCCGGCCAAAAGAATGGCACAGACGCTGCTGCGGCGTTATGGGGAGCGTCTGCATCGGTTCATAGCGCAGGGAAAAGCACTCGGAGAGCTCTCCGTGACACTGGACGAAGAGGCAGCGGCCATGCTGTTCATCGGTTCCATCCAGGGTCTGGTCATGCAGTCACTGCTGGCCGGAGAGGTGGATCATATGCGACGCAACGCCCCGCGTGTGTTCGAGATCTATCGCCGCGGTATCGGGAGTGCACAATGAAGCGTCTGCCTTTGCAGAGCCGCACACTGACGCTGCTGGCCGTTCTCGTTCCATTGTTTGCGCTGTTCGTCTATGTCGCACTGGGTTCCGGCCCGCTGGCGCCTGTTGCGGTCACGTTAGCGACGGTGGAAACCAAATCGATTGCTCCCGCGTTGTTCGGTATTGGCACGGTCGAGGCACGCTACACCTACAAGATCGGCCCCACAATTACCGGGCGGGTCAAGCGGCTGAATGTTCAGGTGGGCGAACGGGTTAAGACTGGTCAGGTGCTCGGTGAGATGGATCCGGTCGATCTGGATGAGCGTATCCGCTCGCAGGAAGCGGCATTCAAGCGCGCTCAAGCCGCCCTGCGCGAAGCCCAGGCTCGGCAATCCCATGCCCAGACCCAGCTGCTCCGCTTCCAGAAACTGTTCGAGGCGCGTTCAACCAGCGAGGAGACAGTCACCATCAAGCGGCAGGAGTTGCGGATCGCCGATGCCGGGTTGTCCGCGGCACACGAAGAGCTGAATCGGGTCGGATTCGATCGCGAAGTGCTGGAAGCGCAGCGTGCCAATCTTCAGTTGATTGCGCCGGTCGATGGGCTGATTGCGCGGCGCAATGCCGATCCCGGCACGACTGTCGTCGCTGGGCAGGCAGTGGTGGAGCTTATCGACCCACGGAGTCTATGGATCAACACGCGTTTCGACCAGATCAGTGCCACGGGGCTTAGTGCAACGTTACCTGCGCATATTGTGCTGCGTTCGCGGAGGGGCCAGCAGCTACAAGGTCGGGTGTTGCGGGTGGAGCCAATGGCCGATGCGATAACGGAGGAGCTGCTGGCCAAGGTGACCT